>CAMAQF010000019.1 GCA_945860265.1 Emticicia agri
AGGTCAATCACAAACCCAATGGAGTTTGTAATGACCAACGTTATCGGAACTGTAAATTTACTAAATGCTGCCAAAACAGCATGGGATTGTTCGATGAAACACCCCGATAGAAATGGAGAAAAAAGATTCTATCATGTTTCAACCGATGAGGTTTATGGAGAATTGCACAATCCAGATGAGTTTTTCTTGGAAACAACAAGTTATGACCCACGTTCGCCATACTCAGCCTCGAAAGCTTCCTCTGACCATTTTGTAAGAGCTTACTATAATACTTATAAATTGCCAGTTGTTATCTCAAACTGCTCTAATAATTACGGACCAAATCATTTCCCCGAAAAATTGATTCCCTTGATGATTAACAACATTATGCATAATCGTCCCCTACCCGTTTATGGTAAAGGTGAAAATGTGCGTGACTGGCTTTTTGTGAAAGACCACGCTCGTGCCATTGACGAAATCTATCACAATGGGGGTAATGGAGAAACTTACAATATTGGTGGTTTCAACGAATGGAAAAACCTTGATTTAGTACATCTTTTATGCAAAATCATGGACGAAAAATTAGGTCGCCCAGAAGGAACTTCGGTAAAACTCATCACTTATGTAACCGACCGTGCAGGACATGATTTACGTTATGCAATTGATGCAAACAAATTAATGAAGGAACTTGGCTGGGAACCATCTTTGCAATTTGAAGAAGGCCTAGAACAAACCGTTGAATGGTATTTGGCCAACAAAGAATGGCTTCAAAACGTAACCAGCGGAGATTACACGAAATATTACGACAAAATGTACAAGTAAAATTCTGAGTTCACTTACTTTGTGCTATTCTATTCTAAAAATTGATAATTGTTTATTGATAATTGCCTATGTCACCGACCGAAGTTTATCCAAATCTCGAAAGCGTTGTTAATCAATACATTAGCAGTCTCGATGATTATTCTGATGAACAATTTTTCTTCAAAAAAGATGAAAAAACTTGGTCGCTTGGCCAAATGTATGAGCATTTGGCGGTTTCGTCACAGTTTTTTTTCTTGGCAAACTGCGTGCGTTGTTTAGAAAAACGCAAAGGTCAAATCGGTGGAGAAAAAACTCATTTTGGAGAACAACAATTCAAATATGGTGGTTTTCCACCCGTAAAAATCAAAATCCCTGATTTGATTCGTGGACCGGAGCCAATTGCCAAAACTAAAGAAGAATACAAAAGTATTTTAGGAAATATTTTGACTGATTCACAGAGTTTGATTGAGGCAATCAACCAAGACGATGGCTCTTACAAAGCCCTTCAAATAGCAATGGGCTGGCTCGATGCCAAAGAATGGTTTCATCTGCACGAAATGCACTATCGCCACCATTTACGCCAAAAAGTAGAATTAGAGAGCCTTTCGGCATAAAACAAACCTATTACAGATAATTCTTTTCAGAGAATGCAAACGAAACAAGAACAATTTTGGAGTGGTGAATTTGGTAAAGATTACACCGATAGAAATTCGAGAAACCCCGAAGAATGGGATAAGTTTTATCTCGAAAATTGGGGAATTACGAAAGTTGCCTTGAACGAAATATTCTATGCAGATTTAGATAAAGATGCCAAACTTTTGGAAGTTGGTTGTAATACTGGTATGCAATTGGTGGGTTTCCAACGCTCTGGCTTTAAGAATATTTACGGCGTTGAATTACAGCATTATGCTGCCCAAAAAGCCAAAGAATTTACCGAAAACATCAATATCATTCAAGGTTCGGGCTTTGATATTCCATTCAAAGATAATTATTTTGATTTGGTTTGTACAAATGGCGTTTTAATTCATATTTCTCCCGATAATTTACCAAAAATCATGGACGAAATGGTGCGTTGCTCGAAACGTTATATTTCGTGTTGGGAATATTACGCACCCGAAACAACCACCATTAACTATCGAGGCAATAGCGATTACCTTTGGAAAGCCGACTACGCTCAACATTTCCTTGACCGCTTCTCGAATCTTCGTTTGGTAAAAAAAGAAATTTATCCATACATCAACCAAGCCGAATCTGGCAATGCTGATTGTATGTGTTTACTGGAGAAAGTATAACAAAACCTAACACCGAGCATCAAGCATACAACATCAAATATAGCAATCATACCTGCACGGGGCGGAAGCAAACGAATTCCGAGAAAAAACATCAAGGATTTTCTCGGAAAGCCAATTATTGCCTATTCAATAAAAGCTGCTTTAAAAAGTAAGCTATTTGATGAAGTAATGGTATCGACGGATGATGAAGAAATTGCTGAAATTGCTCGCAAATGTGGGGCTAACGTCCCCTTCACACGAAGCACAGAAAATGCCAATGATTACGCAACTACCGTTGATGTTTTGGTAGAAGTTTTAGAAGCATATAAAAATCTTGATAAAATATTTGAGGTTGGCTGTTGTATTTACCCAACTGCTCCATTCGTTTCGGCTGAAACGCTACAAAAAGCCTTTGATTTGCTACAATCTCAAAATCTTGATTCGGTCTATCCAGTCCAAAAATTTGCGTTTCCTCCGCAAAGAGGAGTGATTTTTCAAGAAAACAAACTTCGTTGGCAAAGCCCCGAAAATGCCCAAGTACGTTCGCAAGACCTTACGCCACTTTATCACGATGCAGGACAGTTTTACTTTTTCAAAACCGAAAAAATACTAACTAATCGAAGTGTTTTGACCGAAAACACCAGCGGAATTGTTATTTCTGAAATGGATGCTCACGATATTGATACCGAAGAAGATTGGCAAGTGGCAGAGTTTAAATATCGAACAAAATCGAAGATATGAGACTATATAAATGTTTAAACAATCAACGTTTCGAGCATAATGAGTTTGCATTAGTTCCGCTTCGAGATGAAGACCAATTTTCGATAATGCGATGGCGAAACGAGCAAATTTATCATCTTCGCCAAGTGAAGCCACTTACCGAAGCCGACCAAAAAAATTACTTCGATAACGTTGTCTCTAAACTTTTTGAACAAGAGAAACCAAGTCAGTTACTTTTTTCGTTTTTAAAAAATGGGGAATGTATTGGCTATGGTGGATTGGTATATATCAATTGGATTGACCAAAACGCCGAAATTTCATTCATTATGGATACGGCTTGCGAAAAAGACTTTTTTGATTATCATTGGAGCAATTATCTAACTTTGATTCAGCAAGTGGCTTTCAAAGAAATCGGTTTTCATAAAATATTTACTTACGCCTTTGATTTGCGACCACATTTATACAATATGTTGCTCAAAAACGACTTTATTGAAGAAGCCCGACTAAAAGAGCATTGTAATTTTGAAGGAAAATTTATCGACGTTTTGATTCATACCAAATATGCAGATTTATCAACGAAAAGCTAAACTATCAGACCTCGATTTATATTTTGTATGGACAAATGACTCTACTACTCGTAGCAATTCATACAACACACAAGAAGTTGATTATCAAGAACATACCAACTGGTTTTTGAGAAAAATTGAAGATAGAAAATCATTACTTTTAGTTTTTGAAAATGAGGAGAATATTCCAGTTGGTCAAATCAGAATCGAGCAGAAAACTGATGAAAACATCATAGGAATTTCGATTGATACAAATTTTCGTAGTTTAGGTTTGGCAGTACCGATGCTCAAAATTGCCTGTGAGGCATTTTTTACGAATTTCCAAGTAAAAAATATTCACGCATACATCAAAAAAACTAATTTAGCATCATTAAATTCGTTCAAAAAAGCAGGTTTTGAGATAATTAACGAGTTAACTATCAGCAACGAAGCAAGCTATCTTTTGGAAAAGAAATATGTTTAAAATTCAAGATACAATCATAAGTCCTGACCATAAGCCATTCGTTATTGCAGAAATGTCGGGCAATCATAATCAGTCGCTTGAACGTGCTTTTGAAATAGTCGATGCTGCCGCAGAAGCTGGAGCTAACGCACTCAAACTTCAAACTTACACTGCTGATACGATTACTTTTAATGGCACTTCGGATGAGTTTGTGATAAAAGACCAAAATTCACTTTGGAAAAACCAAAATTTACACAAACTTTACCAAATGGCCTATACTCCTTGGGAATGGCACAAGCCGATTTTTGATAGAGCCAAAGCACACGGAATGTTGGCGTTTAGTAGTCCGTTTGATACCACAGCCGTTGATTTTTTGGAAAGTTTGGATGTGCCTTGCTTCAAGATTGCTTCTTTTGAAAATACCGACCATATTTTACTCAAAAAAGTGGCTCAAACCGGTAAACCCATAATCATGAGCACGGGTGTGGCGAGTATTGCCGATATTCAAGAATCGGTAGGCATTTTGCGTAAAAATGGTTGCAAAGATTTAGTATTATTGAAATGTACAAGCACCTACCCTGCAACACCCGAAAGTACTAATTTACTCACGATTCCGCACATGGCAGCCCTTTTTGATTGTCAAATTGGGCTTTCAGACCATACAATGGGCATCGGTGCGGGTATAGCGGCTGTTGCATTGGGTGCAAGAGTTTTGGAAAAACATTTTACGCTTCGCCGAGCTGATGGTGGTGTAGATTCGTCGTTTTCGCTCGAACCAGAAGAACTCAAAAACTTAGTTGTGGAGTCGGAAAGAGCATTTTTAGCAATGGGAAAAGTCAATTATATACTTTCAGAAAAAGAACAAAAAAGTTTGCAATACAAACGCTCACTTTATGTTGTTGAGCCGATGAAATCGGGTGATGTTTTCAGTGAATTAAATGTTCGTTCGATTCGCCCGTCAAATGGCTTGCATACTCGCTACTATGAAGAAATTTTAGGCAAAACTGCTATTCATGACATCGAAGCAGGAACCGCTTTGAGTTGGGAGTTGGTCAGATAATCTAAGGAAGTCTTCGCTCAGAGCGAAGACTTCCTTTTCTCGAAAACTAATCTTTCAAAATATAATCTTCGTCTTTTTCTTTATCTTCTTCCCGCATTTTTATTCCTTCATAAATATCTGACAATGACAGATTTAGGTCTAACTTGGGAAAATTAATGGTGTCTGTTTTATCTTCATAAACATCATATAACTATGAAGTAGCATCATCAACACGGCTGTATAGTTCTACCAAAAACTCATATTGAGAAACTATTAAATAATATTGAAGTGATGGAATATTTTTGTAGCGTCTTAGTTTAGCAACTCTATCGTTTAAAACTGACGATTTTGACAAAACTTCAATAATCAGTGTTGGTTTTTTGATGATATACTCGGCATCCAAATCATCTGCATCACAAGTGAGCATCAAGTCTGGATATGGATAATAAAAATGCTTGATTGCTTCTAATTTGACACTTTCAAGCAAAACTTCACAACCCCTTGGGCGAAATATCGGGCGTAAAACACCAGAAAGGTTCTGTACTATTCTATTATGATTTATAGAAGTTCCAGTCATAGCAAAAACCTCGCCATCGTAGTATTCATGGCGAATTTCACTATGTTTTTCCATTTCAAAATATTCTTCAACGGAAATATAATTTTTCTGAATTTTCTCTGCTGCACTCATTTATTTACTATTTAAAGCCCAAAAATATACAGTTTTTAATTAAAATCAAATTAACTTTTCAATTTGAGTAAGCCTTTACTTGAAGCGACTCTTTTTTAATTGTTCACGCCTTAGGATGAGCCTGTTTAAAGACTTTTTTGAGTTTTTCTATCGAATTATGGGTATAAACCTGCGTAGCGGCAAGGCTTGTATGTCCCAACAAATCTTTAATTGCATTTAAATCTGCACCACGATTAAGCAAATGTGTAGCAAAAGTATGTCTCAAAACGTGCGGACTACGCTGATCAAGCGACGTAACTAAAGAAAGATATTTTTTTACTAAACGCTGAATAAACATCGGATAGGCTTGAGTGCCGCTATCGGTCAAAATCAAATATGTATTGGTAGTATCGTCAGTAATATCAGTGCGAAGCATAAGGTATTTTTTGATTGCCTCAACCAACGATTTATTTACGGGAATAAGTCGTTGTTTATTGCGTTTTCCGAGAACCATTAAAGTATTATTATAAAGGTTGAGGTCGGTTATTTTTAAGCCAATCAGTTCGGCCAAACGCATTCCTGTTCCGTATAGCAATTCGATAACGAGTTTATCTCGAAAACCAGAAAAATCATCAGAAAACTGCAAATCATCAAGCAGATTTTCCATCGGTTTTTCTTCGACATATTTTGGAATAGTTTTATCGGTTTTCAATGCTCTTATTTTGAGCATAGGATTAGTGACGATGGCTTTGTGGCGAAGTATAAAATTATAGAAAGTGCGGAGTGTGGCAATTTTTCGGTTTATGCTACGATTTTCGATTTTTTCATCAACCATAGCAACAATCCAAGAGCGTATCATCTGAAAATCCGCTTTTTCTGGTTCTTTAAATTCGTATTGAAATAGTAGAAAAGCCGAAAACTGCTTCAAATCTCCTTCATAAGCCGTAACGGTATGAGGACTGAGACGTTTTTCGTATTTGATGTGTTGTAAAAAATAAGAAACCATATTACCAATTATCAATTAACAATTATCAATTTTTAAGCGATATTCTAAATAAATTGATTACTGATAAAATCTGACTGCTAATATGGTTATAAATATTTTAGATTACAATTTATAAATTATTTGGTAACAATTTAGTGGCAAAAACTTCCCAATAATTGTTGACTGATAATTGAAAATTATTTTCTACATTTCTTCGTTGCTTCTCAAATGCCCTACATAAGTAGCGTGAATAACTTCGTTACGACGAGCCACTGATGGTTTTTCAAACGCTTGACGCCTGCGTAGTTGTCGCAATACACCAGTTTTCTCAAATTTCTTTTTGAAACGTTTCAAAGCTTTATCAATAGATTCGTTTTCCTTTACGTTGATTATTAACATATAAATACACCTCCTTTTGATTGGGACGCAAAATTAACGATATTTATTGTATTTTTCAAGTTTTTGCAATTAAAACCTAGAAGGTTTTTTTAAACCTTGCAGGTTTAACCCTACATTTGTGAAATTTAAAATAAAAACTTCCATTTAGGGCAGAGGGATATGAGAACAGCAATTATTGATTTAGGCACAAATACATTTCATTTAATGATTGTTGAAGGCTCAGAAATCCTTTTTAAGACATCTATTCCTGCTAAAATCGGGATGGGTGGAATTAGTAAAGGCGTGATTTCTGAAGAAGGAATTCAACGGGCTTTGGGTGTTTTGAGGAGTTTTAGGGAAATTATTGATACTCAATCAGTTTCGATAGAAAAGGTTTTTGCAACTGGTACAAGTGCGATTCGAAATGCAGGAAATCAAGAAGTATTTATTCAAAGAGTTTTAGATGAAACGGGCATAAAAATTCAAGTTATTTCGGGCGAGGAAGAAGCCGAATTGATTAGTTTGGGCGTAAAACAAGCCATGAAAATCCCTGAAACCTCCATGATAATGGATATTGGCGGCGGAAGTGTAGAATTTATTATTTGCAATGATGAAAAAATATTTTGGAAACAAAGTTTCGAGATTGGTGGACAGCGTTTGATGGATAAATTCATGAAATCTGACCCCATT
The DNA here is from genome assembly GCA_945860265.1 of Emticicia agri. Classification (GTDB taxonomy): domain Bacteria; phylum Bacteroidota; class Bacteroidia; order Cytophagales; family Spirosomataceae; genus Emticicia; species Emticicia agri_A. The sequence goes on from CAMAQF010000019.1 coordinate 7,539, forward strand.
TCGATGCGTTCGGTACAAATGATGGATGATTTTTTTCGTGAAAATCTGCTTCCTTTGGCCAATGCTTGTCATCAATACGCTCCAAAAGTTTTGATTGGTTCGTCAGGATCTTTTGATACGCTCATTGATATGCAATATATGAAGGAAAATGGTCAACTTCCAGCCAGCGATGAAATTGCTTTTGAATACTCTCTTCCAGCATTTTATTGGGCTTACGATGAGCTGATTTTTAAGAATCACCCTGAGAGAATGCAAATTCCGGGTATGATTGAGCTTCGAGTCGATATGATTGTTGTGGCCATCTGCATGATCCGTTTTATAATACAAACACTTGATATTGAAAGAATTAGAGTTTCAAGCTACGCTTTGAAAGAAGGTGTAATGGCAAAGATTTTGAGATGAATTTTAAAATTCTTTATTTTTAAAAGAAAAATGGCAACCCAAAACCTTACGGGCTGCCATTTTAGTATAAATATCGTTAGAAACTTTTCAAGCTGTCATTTTATACCGAAAAACTTTCACCGCAACCACAGGTACGTGAAGCATTTGGATTTTTAAACTGAAAACCTTTGCCGTTTAAGCCATCAGAAAAGTCTAATTCTGTACCGATTAGATACAAAAGGCTCTTTTTATCAACAAAAACTTTAATACCTTTATCTTCAAAAATGTGGTCAGTTGGGCGTTGTTCGCCATCAAATTGCAAATCATACATCAAACCCGAACAGCCTCCTCCTTCAACTGCTACTCTTACACCGAGGTCTCCTTCTAAACCATCTTTTGCTCGGAGTTCTATGATTTTATTTTTTGCGATTTCTGTTACAGTTACCATAATATTAGTGAATGAGTGAATTGGTGAATGAAAGAATGATTATTAAAAAATCTAATCTCATAAATCTTTCAAATCGTGCTATATTAGCTTTAATAATAAACGAAAACAAAGTCTTAAAAGTTTCATGGTAATTTCATTACCAACTCGAAAAGTTTTGGTAGAAATATTTGCACAAAAGAGTATTAGTAAAAATATCAAAAACGCTCAATCTTTACGAAGTAATCACAAAACTCTGATTTAATACTCTTTTCGTGAAATCATTTGCGTTCTAATCTAACAAAGGCCTTACTATCAAAGCGTTTGATTTAGATAATTTATTTAAACAATATTGCAGAATATTATGGCAAACGATTATCAATACTTTTTTTCAATACAGCGTACCATCATTTTATAGAATAAAACTGCGTGATGTTTGGAAAAATATGCGAATCACTAACTTGGAAGAAGCCAAGTAGTTTGTAGGCAGAAAACTTACAGAGATGGTTGGAAAGTGTAAGTTAGTCAACAGTTTTCAGTCAGCAGCATACCAAAAAAAATAGTCGAAAAGCAAAAAAGAGCTAAATTTTCAAGATTTAGCTCTTTTTGTATATAAACTGTTGCCTATCGACTATTGTCGGTTGACTATTATAAAATAGTTTTAATCTTCAATTCTTCCATTTGTTTAACGTCTATTGTTGATGGCGAATCAATCATCATATCTCGCCCTGAATTGTTTTTCGGGAAAGCAATAAAGTCACGAATCGAATCAGCACCACCAAAGATTGAACACAGACGATCAAAGCCGAAAGCGATACCTGCGTGCGGCGGAGCTCCAAACTCAAAGGCATCCATCAAGAAACCGAATTGTTTTTTGGCTTCTTCTTCAGTAAATCCTAAAATCTCAAACATTTTTTGTTGTAAAGGTCTTTGGAAAATACGCACCGAACCGCCACCAACTTCTGTTCCGTTGATAACCATATCATAAGCATTCGCTCTTACTTCTCCTAAGTTTGTTTCAAGCAAAGGAATATCTTCTGGTTTCGGACTAGTAAATGGGTGGTGCATGGCAAACCAGCGGTCTTCCTCTTCGCCATATTCTAATAATGGAAAATCTAACACCCATAGTGCTTTAAATTCTTGTGGATTTCTTAAACCCAAACGAGTTCCCATTTCTAAACGAAGTTCGCTCATTTGTTTGCGAGCTTTGTTGACTTCACCCGAAACGAGTAAAATTAGGTCGCCTTTTTCAGCTCCGCAATGCTCTGCCCAAGCCTTTAAGTCTTCTTCTGAATAGAATTTATCAACCGAAGATTTCAAGGTACCATCGGCATTATAACGTACATAAATCAAGCCTTTTGCTCCGATTTGTGGGCGTTTCATCCATTCTGTTAGCTCTTCAATTTGCTTACGCGTATATTCTGCACACCCTTTCGCATTAATTGCAATAACCAATTCGGCCGAATCGAAAACTGGGAAATCTTTTCCTTTGGCAAGGTCAGTCAATTCTACAAATTCCATTCCAAAACGAATATCAGGTTTATCATTTCCGTACAAACGCATCGCATCAGCATATGTCATGCGAGGCACTTCGGGCATATCAATATTTTTTACTGTCTTGAATAAATGACGGATAAGCCCTTCAAACATATTCAAAATGTCTTCTTGCTCAACAAACGACATTTCGCAGTCAATTTGTGTAAACTCTGGCTGGCGATCAGCACGTAAATCCTCATCACGAAAACATTTCACGATTTGATAATATCGGTCGAAACCACCTACCATCAATAATTGCTTAAATGTTTGTGGCGATTGCGGCAAAGCATAAAACTCACCTGGATTCATACGGCTTGGTACCACAAAATCTCTTGCACCTTCAGGAGTTGATTTTATCAAAACTGGTGTTTCCACTTCAATAAAAGCTTGTGCATCCATAAAAATACGTGTTTGTTGTGCCACTTTATGACGCAACTGTAAATTTTGACGCACAACATTACGTCGTAAGTCAAGATAACGATATTTCATACGAATATCATCGCCACCATCGGTTTCATCTTGAATCAAAAACGGTGGCAATTTGGCTGGATTCAGTACTTCGAGCGAAGTTACTTTAATTTCAACATCGCCCGTTTCGATTTTATCATTTTTTGCAATTCGTTCAATTACCTCACCTTTAACTTGAATCACAAACTCACGGCTCAAAGTACGTGCTATTGCGATGGCGTTTGTATCAGTTGCATTTTCATTTAAAATCAATTGTGTGATGCCATAACGGTCACGGAGGTCAATGTAAATAATACCGCCTTTATCACGAACAACTTGTACCCAACCGCTCAATGTAACGGTTTTGTTCACATCAGAGATTCTTAGTTCTCCGCACGTATGAGTTCTTAACATTTTATCAGTTTTCTTTATCAATTACTAAGCTTTATAATTGATCATAAATATTAAAGCCAATTTTTCTGCAAAAGTAAGGATTTTTACTTTAATAAAGGTTATTTGTAGCATAAATTGGAAACCAAAAAAGTTAATTGCCGTCAGTTTTAATTGACGGATGACTGAGAGAAAAACAAAATCGGCTTTAGCCAAACAAAACATTAGTTTAAAGTTGGGCTAAAGCCAATTTAGAACTTTCTTCTTTTTATCCGTCAGCTAAAGCAGACGGGGTCGCCAAGACGGCAATTGAAATAATTTCAAGGAGTTTTACATTTCTCCAATATTCAAAATAAGTTTATAAGGTTTTGGAAACGAAGTTGTTAAAAGTTCAATTTTAAAAGGCAACTCTAAATCTTTCAACTCTTCAATATTTTTATCAATTAATTGATTTTCAAGGAAGTAATTAAAAGTCAATTTTAAATATCTTCTGATTATCATTAAGGGTAAAAATTCTCCTCGAAAATTCATCCATTCTATCAAATCCTTCTTACCTTTTGAACTATTACATAATTTACAAGCTAATATCAAATTTTCGGCATCGTCTTTTCCTCCAAGTTTTTGTGGAAAAATATGGTCAAGAGCTAATTTATCTGACGAACCACAGTAATTACAGATTTTCCCTGTCTGAATTTTTATTTTTTCAACATCAAAAATCGTTCGCATATTCATTGTACCATCTTTCAAGCCTTTGAATAGTTTAGCTCTAATCATGTAATTTATCATTCCATACTTTTCGTGTTTTTTTCAATTGCCATGTGAGCCATTGCTAAATTAGCATAAGACCAATAAATCAATTCACGAACAATTTCTATTTTTTGTTTTGCCATTATTTTTTATCATTTAAAAGCCGAAATCCCAGTAATTGCATGACCCATAATCAATAGATGAATATCGTGTGTACCTTCGTAGGTTACAACTGATTCAAGATTCATTTGATGACGCATGATTGAATATTCGCCAGTAATGCCCATTCCACCATGAATTTGGCGTGCTTCACGAGCAATTTCTAAGGCCATCGCCACATTATTTCTTTTTGCAAGCGAGATTTGTGCAGTTGTTGCTTTTCCTGCATTTTTCAGATTACCGAGTCGCCAACAAACTAACTGTGCTTTAGTGATTTCGGTAAGCATTTCGGCCAATTTCTTTTGTATTAACTGAAATGAAGCAATTGGTTTATCGAACTGAATACGCTCCATTGCATATCTTCTTGCCGACTCGTAGCAGTCCATTGCAGCACCCAAAGCCCCCCAGGCAATGCCATAACGAGCATTATCAAGGCACGACATCGGTGCTTTTAAGCCATCGGCTTCGGGTAGAATATTTGATTTTGGTACTCGTACATTATCAAAAACTAATTCACCCGTAATGCTTGCACGCAACGACCATTTTCCATGAATTTCTGGCGTTGAAAAACCTTCCATTCCTCGTTCAACGATGATTCCTTTAATGCGTCCTTGCTCATTTTTTGCCCAAACAACCGCCACATCTGCTTTTGGTGAATTTGAAATCCACATTTTTGAGCCGTTCAGAATTACATCATCGCCGTCCTCTTTGAAATTTGTAGTCATTCCGCTTGGGTTTGACCCAAAATCTGGTTCGGTAAGTCCAAAACAACCTAAATATTCGCCATTACCGAGTTTTGGCAAAAACTTCATTTTTTGTTCTTCACTACCATATTTATAGATTGGAAACATAACTAATGAGCCTTGGACAGAAGCCGTCGAACGCATTCCCGAATCTCCTCTTTCAATTTCCTGCATCATCAAACCATACGAAATATAATCGAGGCTTTGTCCACCATATTCAAGCGGAATCGTAGGCCCGAATACACCCAAATCTCCCATTTTTTTTACAATAAACTCAGGAAATTCACAACGTTGAGCAGCATCCTCAATGATTGGTGAAATTTCTTTTTTCACAAAATCACGGACTGCCGACCGAATCATGAGTTGTTCATCGGTAAATAAATCATCTAATTGGTAAAAATCGGGTGATTCAAATTGGTCTTTTTTGCTCGAATGCTTGAAGGTTTGATGAGAAGGAGTCATTTTCTATAAAAATGGATATAAATATTATTTTGCAAAACAGCGACTTATCGCTTTACAAAAATATGATTTTGATTATGAAATAAAAAAGGGACTTCGTAAAAAAGTCCCTTTAATTGATGAACAAATTTAAAATTCGTTCTATTTTGCTGTAATATCGCTTACCTTCACTTCAAGTCCTTCAAGTAATTTTGACTTTACGATTTCGTTATCTGTTCCTTTCGAGAAAATTTTATAACCATCATTTTCCAATGAAAAAACCTCAATCGTATCATATTCTGGGAAAACAATCCAATATTCCTTCACTCCGTATTTTTGATAAATTTCCTTTTTATCAACAGTATCAATGTAAAATGAGCCTTTTGAAACTACCTCAACCAATAAATCTGGAACTCCACGTATCCAATCTTTTATAATTCCTTTATTTTCATCAGAAATAAAAATCAAATCAGGTTGAACTCGGTTTACTCCATCTTCAAAAATGACATCAAGAGGTGAAATTAGGATTTTACCCAGTTTGTTTTTACGGGTATGCTCAATAAATACACCACAAAGTTCCAATACTATAATTTGATGTCGAGAAATAGGGCTTGGTGACATAATTTCTTTTCCATTTATAATTTGAGTTAAATCCCAATCTTGCAGATTTTCAGTCTCTAGAATTGCTAATAGCTCCATAATATTCTGATTTTAAATCAAATATAAGAAATTTACAAATCAATCATCACTTGATTTTTTAAAATATCCTCCATTGTTTCACGTTGACGGATAAGATGTGTTTGTCCGTTATAAATCAAAACTTCGGCTGGGCGAAAACGTGAATTGTAATTTGAGGCCATAGAGAAACCATAAGCTCCCGCATTTTTTATGACCATTATATCGCCTTCTTTGGTTTTTGGAAGAAGTCGGTCTTTGCCAAAAGTATCAGTTTCGCAGATATAGCCCACAATATCATACATTTCTTTTTCTTCACCATCAAGATTATAGCCATTAATGATTTCATGGTAAGCATCGTACATCATTGGGCGAATTAGGTGATTTAAACCTGAATCTATACCAATAAAATTACGTTCCGGACTATACTTCACAACATTTGCACGAGCCAACAAATATCCACTTTCGCTAACCAAAAACTTACCTGGTTCGAACCAAAGTTCTACGTCACGACCAAATTTTTGACAGAAATCATTAAAAACCTTCACTACTTCTTTCCCCAATTTCTCCATATCAGTTACATGGTCGTCTTCCTTGTAAGCTACTTTGAAACCCGAACCTAAATCTATGAACTGAATATTTGGAAAATACTTAAATGTTAGGTCAAAAAGCTTTTCGGCGGCTTCAATAATTACATTGGCATTTTTAAAATCTGAACCGGTATGTTGGTGCAAACCCACTACATTCAGGTCATATTTCTTAACAATAGCGTTGATTTCTTCGGCTTGCTCAATCGAAATGCCAAATTTTGAATCTTTATGTCCTGTCGAAATCTTGAGCGTTCCGCCCGCCATAATGTGCGGATTGATTCGCAAGCAAATCGGGAAACGATTACCGTAGGATTGACCAAATTTTTCGAGTAGTGGTAGAGAATCAAGATTCATCCGTAAACCCATTTCAACGGCTTCTTGCACTTCCGAAAACGATACGCCACTGGGTGTATATTGAATTTGATTTGGTGCATAACCTGCCAAAATTGCCAAATGAGCTTCTTGCATTGAAACTACGTCAATATCAACGCCATTTTTTCGCATCAATTTCATGATACTAACGTTGGTCAATGCCTTACAAGCATATTTTATTTTAAGATTTGTTCCTGAAAATGCAGTACGCATTTTAGCAATTTGTTCTTCGATTTTATGCCCATCATAGACATACACTGGTGTTCCGAATTGCTCGGCTAAGGCTTCAACGCCAATATTTTGTATAGAAAACATCTCATTAAGGGCTATTCAGCGGTCGGCTTTCGGCAGTCGGCTCTGAATAACTATAATTAGTCAGGATTAAAAAACTCGAAAGCCGACCACCGAAAGCCGACTGTCCAATTAAAATGGCAAATCGTCTTTGTCTCCTTCAGCAGAAACCGCAAATTCTGGAGAAACTGCACTTGGTTGTGATGGGGTAGAAGCTCTAAAAGGTGCTGGAGCTTGTGCATCGCTAGATTCTGAACCAGCCAATTCGATTTTCCATGCTTTAAGGTCAGTAAACCAACGACCATTATATTCACGGCTTTCAGCATCGAACGATACTAAAAGTTCGTTTCCGATTGTCAAAAATGTTTCATTAAATTTATCTCCCCAAACTGTAAGACATACTTTTTTTGGGTATTGTCCGTCTGTTTCTATTACAAAATCTTGTTTTTTCCAAGTGCCATTTTTGCCTTCGCCTGTTTGCACGGCCAATACGTGCATAAGTTTTCCTTTGATGTCCATAGTAAGATTTGATAAATGTTTAAACAAAAGTACGGTTAATCTTTGAAAAGGGAAAATAAAGAATGAAGGATAGCAGATAAGTAGCCTACTTTCAAGATTATACTAATAGATTTAATAAAAACTAATCAAAAACAAAGCAAATTAATCGAATTATAAGGTTTCCTTCATTCAAAATCTTATCTTTGGGTAATAATAAGAGTTTAAAAAATGAGATACTATGAAGACCCTATATCATTTTACAAATTTGAGAAGAACGCTTTTTTCAGTAATTTTAATACTCCAATTTTTTACTTTCTATTATTCCACTGCCCAGAAACTTTATTCCGACAAAGGTCAGGTTTTTGACTTTAAAAGTTTGAAAAAAAATAAGGCTTCAATCATTGTGTTCTTCGACCCCGAGTGTCCTATTTGTCAAAAATATACAAAAAATATAATAGAAATGGACAAAAAGTATAGTAAAGAAGGAATAGAAATATATATAATTTATCCTTTCAAAATACTAGAAGCGAAATCATTATCAGAGTTTAGAGACGAATTTAAATTTGATTTACCAATCATTTATGACCCCAAAAGGAAGCTCCTCAAAAAGCTAAAAGCTAATTATTCACCCGAAGTATTTTTGCTGGATAATAAGCGAAAAACGCTTTATCATGGAGCAATTGATAATTGGTTTTATGGTCTGGGAAGAAACCGTGCGGTACCAACAGAATTTTACCTTTTAGATGCCATAAACGCTTTCAAAAATAATCAAACTGTTAAGGTTAAATATGTAGAACCCGTTGGTTGCATGCTTTAAACACTATTTTTGTTCTATCATTTCGTCACCTTCTTTATAAACGAGATAATACAAAACTAAATTAAACATTTCATCTTTTGTACCCCAGCCGTAACCAATATCATTTGGAGGACTATTAGGATTTTCTGGATTTTCAGCTGTATTATCATAAGTGCCTTCTACTATAAATGTCGAACCTGCCGGAACTTTTAGTAAGTTCTTAAACTGATAGGTCATTTGCCAATTAAAATCCCAATTATCAATTTTAACTAAATTTATAACTTCGCCGTCTGGCGTAATCACGAAAGCACGGAATGTTTTACCTATCAAGTGCATGTGCGGCATCACTGAAATCAGTGACATTGGTTTATAAATCTTTTTCGAGATAAAGAAAGTAGCCTTTTGTCCTGCTTTTATCAAGAATGGTTTATTTGAAATATCATTTTCACGGAGCGTAAAATTCCTTACTTCACGCTCAATTTTATCTTTGGCAAAATAAAGCAAAATCTCCGACTGATCGGTATCTGGCACTGGCGAGGGTGCATAGTGCATATTGAGGAGGAAATCAGAGTTGGCATTAAGTTTTACGCCCGTTCCTTTTGGGAAACTTATTTTATCATTTCCTGGAACCCATCCGTACAGAAATTCTTCCTTAAGAGCAGTTTTCTGAAACTCATAAACTTTAGAATCAGTTTCTGAAAGTCCGTCAATACTTCGCATATTATTAGTTGTATCAACCATTAAACGGCTGTGATGAACGTTTTTTTTATTCCCTGCCTTAAAACCAATGGCTGTTATATATTCGTCTTTTGTTGTTTTACTTGGTAAACTAAAAAACCGAAAATCTTCTACGTTTTCGCCCGAAATTGGATATGGTTTATTCATTCTCAAAACCAAATCAGGTTTTACTAAATCTGATTCTGTTGATTGTGGATTATTAATTGGAACGCCGCCCACCGTTGACTTTAAAACGCCCTCTTTCATTCCACCTTCAATCCAAAGTTTTATTTTGGTGATTTCCCCCACTGTCAGTCCTCGCTCATTTAGGTAGGATTGAAATTTTCGGTCGGCAGGAAAGGGCGGCATATAACGAGTTTCGGTGACTTTACCTATAAATTTGGCACGTTTGACCACATCTTCATAGGAAATTAAATTAAATGGCCCTGATTTATTGGGTTGATGGCAAGGCGTGCAGTTTTTATGGATAATTGGAGCAATATGCTCATGAAAGTTAATTTCTATCGTTTTTTGGGCATTAATAAGCAAGGAATAAAAGATTCCAGCTATAAAGAAAATATATCGAAAATTTCTCATAATTACTTAAACGAAAGAGCAGACCATTAAAATAGTCTGCTCTTTCAAAATTATACAAATTGTCTGCAATTATCAATTATTTAACAACAAATGATATCTGACAGTTTGAATTCGCTTCAGATACTGAAGTTGGATCCGCACAAATTGAGTCTGGATTCCAAGTATTAAATACTTGACCATCAGATGTGTACAATATCCATGTAACAACAAAATTATCTTCAGCAACAGCACCATAAGAAGCAGTTTCTGCTGGTCGCAACCAAGCATTGGCTGGGCGAGGTCTTGCAGGATTACTAAATACATTTACCGCAGTAACTTTGTTATACTTTACAGTAGCCGTTTTATAAGCATCATAAACCTGCTGAGGTGTAATACTAAATGAATTCCATTGACGGTTAGCGGCAGGTGAGGAGATTGTAGTAATCAATTTACCTTTACCATTTCCGCTCAAATCAGCCACTTTAGGATTACCATCAGGGTCATTGTATGACTCCAACATTCTTACATAGATCTCAATTTTATTTACAGATAATTTATTATCTAAAGAAACCCAACGTGTTTTGAAATCAACTTTTGCAGAGTTTTGAGCTGCTTTTGGGAAGTTTTTTGCATTATTCACTTCGTAAGGTTGAGGTCTTGCAAGTATATTTCCATTGAAATTAACACCATCAAATACCGTAAATGCGTGTACACCTGGTAAGAATTTTGGTAGTGGGTTCAATGATTCATCTCTACATGCACCAATGGCAAATAATAGAGCTGTAACTATTGTCAAACTTAATATTTTTTTCATTTTTATTCAGTTTTAAGGTGATTTGAGATACAGGATACGAGTTTCAAGTAAAAAGTTTTATTTCTTAGTCAAAAATCTCGTATATCATATCTATTATCTCATATCTAATATTTTAGAATTCCCATTTGATTTTTACTTTATCCCAGAATATAGGGTCTCTATCAAAAATAACTTCTGTTAATTTTGGAGTTGCATTTGGGTTCAAAGTACCTTCTTGAGAAGGATAAGGTAAACGCAAAGCGTATTGTCTAGCTGGTTTAATAATTGGATTATTAATCTGAGAAGGGAAACCAGTACGACGCATTGAGTTCCAGATCTCCATACCTTGTCCCCAAGATGAGAACCATAATTGTTTAGCTACGATGTTCAATCTTGCATTATTAGATGTGGCTGCATCGTATAATTTCAATTGAGCTGCAACATAATCACTAATATATGCTGCTGTTGGAGCAACTGCATTGGCTGCATCAACTTTAGCACCTAAAGCAATCACACGAGCGATATGCTCTCTTATAGCAGCTTCAAAAATAGCTTTAGCATCACCAGTAGCACCACCATCCAAAATAGCTTCGATTTGATAAAACTTCATGTTGTTGCTTGTAAGTAGTGGCCAAATACCATTTCCCGAACCTCTACCACCAGTCAATGCTCTTGGAGTTACGTTACGACCACCAAAAAGACCACCAGCAGGATAACAACCTGGTGCAGTACGTAATGCACCATCTTGAGGCACACCAGTATTATCTCCACGGTCACGACCAAAGAAACCAGCGATATAAGCTCTATCAGCAGTAGTTGGAGCTGCACCAAATACAGTAGCCCATTTTGTTAAGAAAGCAGGCTTCAAAACTAAATAAGTACCACCATAAGGAATAGTTCCCCTATCAGTTGGATTACTAGGGTCAAGAGCTGTGGCAGTTTGACGATAGAAATAATAATCCAAGCGTGGATCTTTGTTAAAAATCATTTCTTCCATTAATTGGTGAGCTGGATAAGCAAAACCATTATCAGCTAAATAAGCAGATTGAAACCAAGGATGACGACCTTCTGGTGAAGAAGCGGTACTGAAATTATAAGTAAAGTCGTCAGCAGGAGCAGTGATATAACCACCCGCAGCAATAGCAGCGGTCAAATCAGCATTACCATTTGTACGTCCTTTTCTTGCATTCAATAATAATTTAATCTTTACAGATTTCGCAAATCTAATCCATTTCGCTGTCGAACCACCGTACATAAAGTCAGCCGATGCAGCCAAAGGGTCTGCAGTAGCTTTTGCAAGGTTTGCTACTGCTTCATCACAAAGTTTAATCAAAGCTTCATAAATATCAGCGTCTTTGTCAAACTTAGGAGTTGTAATTGCAGCTTCTGCATTTCCTTTCCAGGCTTCGCTATAAGGAGCATCGCCAAAAGTATCAACGAAATTACCCATTGCAAATGCTTTCAAAGCTTGAGCTACACCCAAATAATGTGGGCTATTAGCACTCGCATTAATAATGGCCTCAACATTACTCATATTACGGTAAAAGCTATTCCAAGTACCGTTGTATGATTGGTTATTTAAGTCATAGTTATCAGCACTACTCAATAATCCTGCAAAACCCATCGCATTATCATTCACCGCAGTAACGGCATTTACTACTGCAATCTCTGCTGTTGGTAGTAAAAGTTTTGCCGATGCTACTGTTGGACTGTTTGGGTCTTTATTGATTTCCAAATCTGTTAAATCACAAGCACTCAACAAACTGATTAAGCCCGTAGTCAGTGCTATTTTTGATATATATTTTAATTTCATCTCTTTTTTATTTTTATGCTTTTAGCGATTCGCTTTAGGCTTTTAGCTTTTGGTTTAATTCATAATTAATTATAAAATTAAATTTTCGGCTAGAAACTTATAGCTAATAGCTAATAGTTTAGTTAAAACGATACTGATAAGTTAGCACCAAAACGACGAGTTGAAGGAGCTGCACCTAAGTCGAAACCTTGAATGTTTGAATCAGCAAAGTTTGACAATACTTCTGGATCGAAGTTTAAGCCTGTCAACATGTTTGGTGATTTAAACCACAAGTTTCTTCCTGATAAAGAAACTCTCAATCCACCAATAAATGGTATTGCTTTCTTCAAGAAAGCCTTAGGAACGTTGTATCCTAATGAAACCTCACGCAAACGAATAGTTGTAATATCGTAAATGTTAGTTTCGTCAGCACCATAAGCGCCATATCCATTTGAGAAGTGCGATTGGAACGCAGTCATTGGAATTGTATTTTTGATTGTTTTGCCAGATTCATCCAACAATGCCTTGTATGTTTGGGGGTCGCCCAATACACCAGGAATTACAACCATACCTTCACGGTCTTCAGAGAATTTCAATTGACCTCTCAATAATAATGAGGCAGCAGTTGCCGAGAACATGCTTCCACCATCACGGTAGTCCATCAATACTGATAAATTAAAGCCTTTGAAGCTAAATGTGTTTGTCCAGCCCACAGTGAAGTTAGGAGCAGGATTTGCTAAGATTTGTGATGTTGGCTGTTGTAATGGTAAACCAGTGGTTGGGCTAATCAAAACATTTCCTTGGTCGTCACGAGCATTACGTGAACCATAAATCATACCATAAGGATTGCCATTTCGGTGCATTGTCCCAGTTGAAGAAAGGCCAGTACCACCTAAGAATAACTCACCTGATGGACCTGCATCAGCAACTTCAGAACGAAGACGAGTATAGGCAACGAATGAGCTCCACTCAAAACCATTACTCAATTTGATAGGCACTAGGTTTAAACCTAATTCCCAGCCTTTATTGATGATTTTACCAGCGTTAGTAGCTTTAAAGTCAAAACCAGATGATGTTGGGATACGAGCCGTTACAATCAAATCAGTTGAAACACGATTGAAGTAAGCAAGGTCAACACCTATTCTATTTTTGAAGAATTGTAATTCTGTACCTAATTCATATTCAGTAGTAAACTCAGGCTTCAAGTTAGCATTACTAAGCGTTGAAGGCAATCTTGTAGCTGAAATCGGAGATGCATTGTAGTATTGTACTGCAAAATTATATGAAGTAAATACTTGATATGGGTCAGCATCTTTACCAACTTTAGCAACGTTTGCACGAATTTTACCAAAACTCAAAATATTAGTTGGTAATTTAAACGCTTCAGTGAAGATAAATGATCCACTTAGTGAAGGGTAGAAATAACTATTATTAGCTGCTGGCAAAGTTGAAGAGTGGTCATTACGGATAGTTGCTGTCAAGAACGCATAATTATTATATGATGCACCGTATTCAGCAAAGAAACCATAAAGACGACGTAAACTTTGGAATTCTGAGGCAAACTGCACGTTTGTACCGCCAAGAATCAATAAATTAGGGTCAATAACTGTTTGTCCTAATGAATTGCTGATATTTCTATAACGCTGGTTGGCATTGAAACCAGCCAATAAACGCATATTGATTTTTTCGCTGATGTCCTTGTCAGCTGAAGCCAAGAAAGTGAAATCTAATTCAGTATTCGTGATATTACCACGAGTAACTTGACCTAACGGAACTGAGTTACCACCTGGACGATAAACATCTCTACGAGTTTCATCATAAGTATTAACACCACCTTTTGCAGTTAAATTTAACCAAGGGGCTACATCATAAGTCAATGCCATGTTACCGAATACACGGTTTACATTACTTGTATAAGTATTGTATTTAGCTGTCCAAAGTGGATTATCTAATGCACGGTAAAATACGTTTCCTCCTGTTACTGGGTTTTCAAATGGAAGACCATTCAAATCAAAGTTACGTGGCAAGTAAAACAAACGTGAGTAAATTGAGCCCGAAGCAGCCAAACCACCGTAGTCAGCGTAGTATCCAGCACCTGATTGTGGTGAATTTTGGTTAGTATTAACGTAGTTTACGTTACCACTCAAATTCAATTTATTTGATAAAGTAGCATTACCACCAAAGTTTAAAGTAGTACGATCAGCACCCGAGTTAGGTATGATACCTTGGTTGGTCATACGTGAAGCACCTGCACTGATTGTAGTTGTATTACCAGTTGAACTGATGTTAAAGCTATTTTCAATAACACTTCCTTTACGGAAAAAACCACCAATAATATCGTAAGCTTTCAATTCGTAAGGAGTTGCAAGTCCTTTTGCATCTAAAAACTCAGGGAATGCCGATTTGTAACGAGCAGCACCATAAGCAACTCCAGTAAGTGGATTTGGAACAAATCCTGCAGCGTAATTACCATCAATAATTTTAGAATAACGCTCAAAACCTAATCCTTGGTTGATACGATCAACCTCAGAAGGGAAAGCAGAACCCCAGTTACCGATAAATCCACCATTATAAGTTTGGTTAGAACCTTGTGTGTATGAATCTTGGTAATCTGGAACAGTAGATATTTTCTCAGTAGAATAAGATGAGTTATAGGTTACTTCTAAACCTTTCTTAGCATTCTTGCTACCAGCTTTGGTCGTGATTACAACTACACCATTGGCAGCACGTGAACCATAAAGGGCAGATGCAGCAGCACCTTTCAAGATCGTCATTGACTCAACGTTGTTAGGGTCAATATCATAAGCACGGTTAGAAGTTACTGTATTTTGGTTAAAACCACTAGTAGCGTTTACCGAGTTGTCGAAAGGAATACCATCAACAACGAATAATGGTTGGTTATTTCCAGCAAATGAGTTAGCACCACGAATCGTGATACGTGTTGCTTGTCCCGGAGCACCACCACCAGAGATAATATTTACACCTGGTACTTTACCGTTCAATGCACGCAACGCATCCGGCTCTGAACGTTGTTGTAAAGATTCAGCGTTCACGTTAGATACCGCATACGCTAAAGCTTTCTTTTCACGTTGAATACCGATAGCTGTTACAACAACTTCAGATAGCTGTTTTGTATCAGCACCCAATGAAATGTTCACAACTGATTGGTTTCCAAGTTTTACTTCTTGGGTATTCATACCCACAAAACTGTATACCAAAGTACTTCCTGTGGCAGCTTCGATTGAGTAGTTTCCCTCAATGTCTGTTTGCGAACCCTTTGCAGTACCTTTTACTTGTACCGTTACACCCGGCAATCCTGAGCCATCATCCGATGACGTTACTTTCCCAGTTATCTTCTTACCTTGTGCCATTACAGCAAAAGACATGATGACTCCCAGCAAACTAAGAAGTAGATTCTTCTTCATGTACATTTTAGTTTAGGTTATTAATTAATTAATTAATTGTTACAAAAATACTTATTTTATCGAAACAATAAAAGAGGTCAATTGTAGTTTCTTGGTTTAATCATATAACATTTTTCAGAAATGACGAAATAAATTTAGCATTTTAGACAATATTTTTTTGTAGTTAATTTTATTATTAAATAAATACAATACATAGTATATATTTTACAATTCGTCAAATACTCCAAATATACTTTGGCATATCAACTAATATACCTAGTTTTTATACGAGTAATAATGCTTAAAATAAGTACTTAAAATTAATTATTTAAAAACATAAAAATTCTTAGAAAAATACAATTATAAAAAGTTGAACAAAAGCATATAAATCTACTATTGTATATTATTATTTTGACAAATATCATTTTTTCATAAATATCATTTCAAAAAAAAGACATTACCTAGTTTTAATTCTGTTCGCTGAATTAGGTAATTATAAATTGTTTCACGAATAGACCTACCTTATAAATCACAAATACCTAAATTGTATTTTACAAAGAATTAACTTTTAATACATATTAGCATTTCAGTAAATTTAAAAAATGTTTTTATTTCCATATTAAATACTTCAGAAATTGGTATGCCTTATTTTATATTTATTTGAAATATGCGTCCTATGCTTGTATTTTCATTTCTTTATTTTTTTAAAATAAACTATAATTTTATACTATACTTAAAATAATTATGTATTAAGTACATCGGTATTTTTAAAATTCAGTCCTCAATAAATTTGTAATCAGTTGTGTCACACCTTTTAATCCACGAAAAAAAGGTTTGGCACAACTAATAAATGTAATGCGATATATTTGGTATTTGAGCGTGGTCTAAAGCTTAAATTTATCACCCAAAATGCCGTTTCACGATATCCAAAATTTCAGAAAATGGCAATGGTATTGTTCCATTTTTTTGATTAATAATGCTGATATCAGCGGCACGTTTCCAATGCCACATTATATCGCTGTAAGCTTGCCACAAATAATAATGGGGGTCGTAGATATGCCCAGGGTCAGAACTAACACCATTTAGCTCCATTATTCTAATATTTTTACCTTCATACAAATCTTCAATACTTTCAACCATTAAATCAAATCGACCATAGTAAAAACCATCAAATCCTACCGAAACTTTTGAAAAAACTTCATGTAATTGATTATTAATCAGATGATTAGCATTCAAAAACTTCGTACCTCGGCAATGATTACCGATTGGTTCAAGTAAACGATTTTCACCCATAGACACTACATCCTGCATACTATTACCGAGTCTTTTTTGTAAACTCTCTAATTGGAATCTCGCACGAGTATTTCGCAAAACTAATTCTTCAATTGTAGCTTTTCCATCGCCAATAACACTCAAAAACTCTTTCAAAGTTACCGATGAAACTTTACCGATTTTCTCATTTGGCATTCGACTAAAAAGCACTCCTAATTCAATCGGATAAGTAATAAATTCTTGAATCAAATAATCAGCTTTG
The DNA here is from genome assembly GCA_945860265.1 of Emticicia agri. GTDB lineage: Bacteria > Bacteroidota > Bacteroidia > Cytophagales > Spirosomataceae > Emticicia > Emticicia agri_A. The sequence continues at coordinate 24,842 of CAMAQF010000019.1, forward strand.
GCTGTCTCATGAAATTGATGAAGTTCTTCATAAGTATGAATTTTTGCCACCGAAGTTCCCCGTTCGCCAACATTAGGTTTTGCGATAATCGGATATTGTAAGTCGTTATTTATCAACAATTTTGGCAGCTCATCGAATGCTATACCCAAAGGAATAAGAATAGTTTTGGTCAAATATTCAGACGAAATATGTTTCATGATTTCGGTTTTATGTTCGCCATAAAAACCTCCTGCATCAATCCCTGGGTTTACCGCAGTGAAAAATGTCAATGACTTTGCTCTTACAGCTTGATAAAGCCAATAAGGAGTCATTGGCAAATAAAACAGCCACCAAGGCCAATATTCATAATTGAAAACTTTGACTAAAAACAAAGGTATTCGCATAAATTTCAGTACAATTAATGTTTAAACTTATCTTTTATTTAGGTGCCGAAATATTCCGATTAAGGGTTGCTTGAACAAGAGCTAAATTTACCGCTCAAATTTGAATCGACCCAGCAAAACTGATTGTTGCTACTACAAGAAAAAATATCAAATCCATAGATATTATTATTTTCTGACTCAAAGTACGCTAACTATTATTCTACTAAACGTCTGTTTGCCGACATAAATCAAGTAGTTTTTGATAGCTTTGCAAAAAAATTAAAGCAAGGTATGAGAAAACTCCAAATGGAAGAACTCAATCGCTTATCGGTTGAAGATTTTAAGGTAACCAATAAAAATAATTTTTGTATCATTTTGGATGATGTGAGAAGTATGAATAATGTAGGCTCGGCATTTCGTACGGCCGATGCTTTTTTGGTAGAAAAGATATATTTGTGCGGCATAACGGCTACTCCTCCGCATCGAGAAATTGAAAAAACGGCTCTTGGTTCTACCGAATCAGTAGTTTGGGAACACAGAGAAAATGTAATTGATTTAGTGAAAGAAATGCAAGCAAACGGCTATAAAGTTTTGGCAGTTGAGCAAGTAGAAAATAGTTTAAAATTGAATAATTTTAAGCCAGAAACCAATCAAAAATATGCTTTTGTGTTCGGAAATGAGGTTTTTGGAGTAAACCAAGAAGTAGCAGAATTGGCCAATAATTGTTTAGAAATTCCACAATTTGGCACAAAACACTCACTAAACATATCAGTAACAGTAGGAATTATTTGCTGGGATTTCATCAATAAACAATTATCAATTAACAATTATTGACAAGCATATTTCTACACCTGAATGTAGCTAATAATTGATAATTATTAATTGATAAATGAAATTACGCTCCCTCAAATTGTCTTAAAAATCTTACGTCATTCTCAAAGAAAAGGCGTAAATCCTTTACTCCGTAGCGAAGCATCGTGATACGCTCAATTCCCATTCCGAAGGCAAAACCGGTATATTCTTCTGAATCAATTCCACTATTTTCTAAAACATTAGGGTCAACCATTCCCGAACCGGCAATTTCTACCCAGCCCGAATGTTTACAAATATTACAACCTGAACCTTTGCATATAAAGCACGAAATATCAATTTCGGCACTTGGCTCAGTGAAAGGAAAATAACTTGGACGCAAACGAATCTTAGTATCTTTATCAAACATTTCTTTAGCGAAATGATAAAGCGTATCTTTTAAGTCTTTAAAACTTACTTTTTTATCAACATAAAGTCCCTCAATTTGGTGAAACTGGCAGTGAGCTCTTGCTGAAATGGCCTCATTGCGGTACACTCGACCAATCATCAAAGAACGAATCGGCGGCTTTTTGTGTTCCATTAATCGCACCTGTACGTTTGATGTATGCGTGCGTAGCAAAACATCATCTTTCTGAATATCTTTCTTTTCTACGAAGAATGTATCTTGCATTTCGCGGGCAGGATGGTCTTCTGGAAAATTTAGAGCAGTAAAATTGTACCAATCGGTTTCAATCTCTGGGCCGTCTTCGTGATTAAAACCCATGCGAGCAAAAATCTCTAACACTCGCTGCCGAGTAAGCGAAAGCGGGTGAATCGAACCAGAAAAATTTGGTTCAACGGGTAATGTCAAATCAAGTCCACTCACTTTAGAATCGCCAGCGTTTTGCTCAAGATTTTCTGTAAAATCTCTTAACCTTTGCTCCGTAAGGTTTTTGAGTTTATTGAGTTCTTGTCCAACTGCACGTTTCTGCTCATTGGCTACCGTTTTAAACTCTTCAAAAAGATCATTGAGTATTCCTTTTCGGCTAATATATTTAATCCGAAATTTTTCTAAGTCGTCCTTGCTATTGACCACAACAGCATCAACTTCGCCTAATAATTCTTGAATCTTGTCTAACACCGTATTACAGTTTAATAGATATAGCTACAAAGATATGAATAATGTCAGATTATGCCCTATTTTTACTTTGTAAATACTAAAAAGAATACCCGTAATAATATATATTTTATCAAGGGTTTTTATGCATTCTTGATAACGAAAATGATATAAGCAATTGAAAATCAATTATTTGTATATTTTGTCACTTTTGACATAAACTTGAGTTTTGTCTATTCAAACACGAAATATTTTGACACTACGCCAATCTGCATAGTGACCAAAAGCATCGAACTTAAAAAGCAACAAATGAAGTTGCATTGCACCAATAAGCCTTTAAATATTCCCGTAAAAAAATTATGTGATTGGAAGGTGAATGAAATTATAACTTTGAGTTAAGCAAATAAATATATTTTAGCCAGAACATTAAAGCATTTTGAAGCCATTTTAGATGAAACTTTTTTCATCAGAATTCATAAATCGCACATTTTAAATATTTTGAACGGCAAAGTCTTGGATTTTCAGGCTAACAACAAAGCTGTAGTACTTGATGGAGGAAAAAAATAATATTTCTTGTAGAAAAGTTGCGGCTGTAATTGAGAAATTTGCGTTTTATAATAAGTGGAAATTTGATACCCATGAGGCAATTTCAAATAAAGATTATTGGTATTATACTCTTATCATAATAAATTTTAGTGCTTAGGTTATTAATAAAGCAACTGTCTTTTGGCAAAATACTTTATTCTTTTCTACTCCACAATTCTATACAAACTTTTAGCTCTTACTCGTGAAATTGCATTAAAATGCCACCATTCGGTTTCAATTTGCATAAAACCTACGCTCGTCATGGCTTCACGCAATACTATTCGATTTGCTACTTGCTCTTCGCTTAGTTTGCCTTCTTTTAGCATTTCATTTTCTAAACGAGGATATGCTAAATCACCAAAAAAATCAAATATTGTACCCATATCAAGTGGCTTTTTATTTATTAGGTCATAAACAGTTAGGTCAACGGCCGAGCCAAAATTATGAATCGAGGCAATAGTTGGATTTGCCACAAAATCTTCTCTTTTTTGGGGAGGAATACTATCCAATAAATTCCAAAGTGTATGCTGAACATTCAGCGGGCGTGCAGCATCGTACACCAATAATCTATAATTAGGGTATTTTTCTTGTAAAACTTTGTTGGCTTTTACAAGCATTTGGGCGGGTTTAACTTGCATGTAAGCAAGAGTCAAATCGCCATAAACATCAGTTTTTACAAAATTATCAGTCGTAGAATATTTCAAATCAACCATGATAGTCGAATCAAGGCTTTGAATATCAACCAAACCTTGCTCAATCATTCGTTGCTCCACTTCGGAAATTATTGGTTGCTCAATTATTATTACGCTGTCTTTTTTAGAAAGTATCGAGTCTATCTTTTTGCTTTGATCAGCTTTTTCTGTTTGGCAACTCCAAACTCCTAATAATAATATATGTAAAAGAAAAATTCTATGTGAAAGTATCATTTTAGACTTTTTTTCGGTGTTGTCGAATCAAATTTTAGGTTAAAAATCAAAAAAATCGTGGTTTATCCTTAAATTAGCCACAAATCTAAACTTAAACCATCAAATTTATGGCATTAAACTATATTTGGGTAGCTTTTTTTCTGGTTGCATTTGTAGTTGCATTATTCAAACTCATCTTTTTGGGCGATACTGAGATTTTCAAAATTATCGTCGAAGGAATGTTCGATTCCTCAAAAATCGCCGTGATGGATATTGCCTTGCCACTCGCAGGTGTAATGACTTTTTTCTTGGGAATTCTGAAAATTGGCGAGGAAGCAGGCGTAATTCGCCGAATGGCTCGCATCATTGCTCCTTTTTTTAGTAAACTCTTTCCAGAAGTACCAAAAGACCACCCAGCGAATGGACAAATGATTATGAATTTTTCGGCCAATATGCTCGGCCTTGACAATGCTGCTACGCCTTTTGGCTTAAGTGCGATGCAAAGTTTGCAAGAACTAAATCCGAGTAAAGATACGGCTTCAAACGCTCAAATTATGTTTATGGTGCTGCACAGTGCGGGGCCAGTGCTTATTCCAATCAGTATTATGGCTCAACGTGCTATCTATAACGCCGCCGACCCTGCAGATATTTTTATTCCTGCCTTGATTTCAGTTTATGTGGCTACGCTGACAGGAATGCTTTTTGTAGGAATTAAGCAACGTATCAATTTCTTCGATAAAACGTTACTTTCGTGGCTTTTAGGACTTACAGGCTTCATAGGTTTTGTACTTTGGTACTTTTCCCGCTTACCAAAAGAAGAAATAGAAGTAACATCGAAAGTGGTCAGCAATATGATTTTGTTTGTTTTTATTGTAGGTTTTATTGGAGGAGCTATTTACAAAAAGGTCAATATTTTTCCTGCATTTATTGAAGGTGCAAAATTAGGTTTTGAAACATCAATCAAAGTGATTCCCTACTTGGTGGGGTTGTTGGTTGCTATTGGTGCGTTTAGAAATTCGGGAGCTTTGACTTATATTGTAGAAGCACTAAAATGGATTTTCAGCTTGACAGGCATGAACACTGATTTTACGGATGCACTTCCAACTGCCTTAATGCACCCATTGAGTGGTAGCGGCTCAAGAGCCATGATGATTGATTCGATGAAAACTTTTGGTGCTGACTCATTCGTAGGGCGTTTGTCTTGTGTATTCCAGGCTTGTTCAGATACGATTCTATATGTTTTGGCCTTATATTTTGGCTCAGTAAATATCAAAAATACCCGTTATACGCTCGTAGCCGGACTTTTGGCCGATTTAGCTGGTGTAATAACGGCAATCATTGTTTCTTATATTTTCTTTTATTGATTTCAATTAACCGTGGCACACCCATTTATCTATCATAACATGGTGTGCCACGGAAATGAAATAAAGACAATCTTAAAGATAATAGGCATATAAACAATATTGTTTTTGCCGATTAACAAACAGGATAAAGTAGATACTATTCGTTTGTACTTTTGTTTAAGAAAATAAATTTCAATATCCTTTCAACCTTTTGATGATAATCTGAATCATTAGATAAAAAGGCAAAAAAGACTATGAAAAAATTATTCTACGAACATCGCGACGAACTTCTGTTTGTATCAATCTTTATAGTTATTGTAGCCATTAATGCGTGCAAAGTATAACATAAAACTGCCTTTTTCCTTTTTGGCAAAAAGGTGTTTTTATATTTAACAGCAATACGGTAAAAAAGCATTTCCTTTTCAGAAAATACTTTTAGTTTTTTTTAAATCAGTTTTTTCCACCTAAATACTTACTTTCAAGTATTTTCTTTAATCCATCAAATTTTACAGGAGTTTTTTGATATTGATAGGTAGTGCGTAAGGATTGTGTACGATTATTATCACCCATTGCCACATCAACATCATCCATCATAAACTGACTTGGATGTTCGTACCCACAAGCAAGACAAATATCCAAAATCTCTTTTGTGAGTGTCTTTACATAATTATAAAAACGCTCGCTCTTTAGAGTGGGGTCAATACCTCCTTGTAACCATTTATTCTGTGTAGCCACTCCACTTGGACAACGGTTCGTGTGACAGATTTGTGCCTGAATACAACCAATGGAAAGCATTGGTTCACGTGCCACATTTATTACATCGACTCCCATAGCAAAAGCCATAACGGCGGTATCGGGCAATCCGAGTTTACCAGAGCCAATGAATGTAAGTTTATCAGTCAATTCTCTTTTTTGAAAAATTCTATAAACCGATGAAAAAGCATACACAAAAGGCAACGAAACGTGGTCGGCAAAACTCGGTGGTGCAGCACCCGTGCCACCTTCTCCGCCATCAATGGTAATAAAATCAGGGCCTTTACCAGTTTTTTTCATTAAATCAGCTAATTCCTCCCACATTTCAAGTTTCCCGACTGCTGATTTTATACCCACAGGCAAGCCCGTGGCACTTGCCATTTGCTCAATAAAATCGACCATTTCCTTAATATTAGAAAACGCACTGTGATACGCTGGCGAAATCACATCTTTTCCCATCGGAACGTGGCGTATCTCGGCCAATTCTTTTGTCAGTTTTGAAGCTGGCAAAACTCCCCCTTTCCCAGGCTTTGCACCTTGCGAAAGTTTCAGTTCAATCATTTTAATGCAAGGATTGTCTTGGCAAAGTTTTACCAACTTTTGCATGACAAAATTCCCTTGATCATCTCTGATTCCAAAATAAGCTGTGCCAATATTAAGGACTACATCAGCACCATTTTTATGGTAAGGAGAAAGTCCACCTTCGCCAGTATTATGATAACAACCAAACTTTGCAGCACCTTTATTCATTGAGTCAATAGCAGCCGCGGAAAGCGAGCCGTAGCTCATTCCAGAAATATTAACAACCGATTTTGGCAAGAATGGTTTTTTTCGATGATGATATTCTCCGATTACTTTCGCCGATGGACAAATGTATGGATTTGCTACATTTGGATGGTCTTTAGGCAATTTAAAAGGCAACATCGAAGGTTTTATAAAATTATAACCCGCACTATACATATCTTGGTCAGTGCCAAAACCTTGAAAGTTATTTTCTTTTTTTGCAGAAGCGTAAATCCAAGAGCGTTGACGGCGATTGAAAGGTAATTCTTCTCGGTTATTGGCCACTATATATTGGCGTAACTCTGGCCCAACACTTTCGATAAAATAACGCAAATGCCCAACAATAGGAAAATTATGCTGAATTGTGTGTCTTTTTTGAAGAATATCTTTTAAAAAAAGTAAAATAAAAAAGATAAGAATATAAGCCCACCAAGCTAAATTATTAAAAAACGCTAAGATTGATTCCATACAGATACAAAAATTGGATGTTGATGCGGCAAGATAAAAGGATATTTCAATTCAACCATTTTGTAGGACAGGTTTTAAACCTGTCAGTCATATAAAATATAAAAAAAAAGCCCTGTGTCCTTTTCGGTCAAGTCGAAAGCCATATTTATTTTCAACCTATCAATTGTTTAATATAAAAAAAGGCAGGTTGAAAACCTGCCCTACGATTATTAATAGAGTTTCGACAATTTCTGTAATGCTAACATCACAGTTGGCTTGTCTTCTGGGTAGGTTACACCAAACCACTCTGACTCGTTTGAGAACACTTTACATTTTCCTAAGCCATTCTGAATCAAATAAGTCATTACAGTTGGAATATAAAATTCTGCTTTTGGTGAGTCGATATTTTTTATCGAATATTCCTTAAACATTTCATTGATTACTGGAAATACATTTGGCATAAAACCCCAGAAATTCATTGAAACTGGCGTATTTTCTGATAAAGCTGTTAAAATACCACCCTCTTCAAATACAATCAAATTATCAGTTTGGCGATAAATTTTTGTACGCTCCGTCACTACCTCCAAATAACCATTTTCATCAACCTCGCAAACCCCTCTTGAAACCGAACCATTTTCTGATAATGTATTCTTGATTTGATAGCCCACCATTGCATGACAATTATCGTCGGTATTATTAGTCAAGAAATCGGCCATGATTTTAAAACCTTCATAGCCATAAAAATCATCGGCATTGATAACAGCAAAAGGCGTATTGGTTTGTTCCCAAGCACAAAGCACTGCATGTCCAGTTCCCCAAGGCTTGGTACGTTCCACCGTTCCGAGTTCGGGAGCAACGTATTTTTGTACACCTTGAATCGCAAAATCATAGTCGATTTTTCCGGCCAATTTTGGCCCAAATATTTCTTCAAAATCTGCTTTTAATTCTTCTCTAATGATGAAAACGATTTTTCCAAAACCTGCCTTAATGGCATCGTGAAGCGAATAATCAATGATAGTTTCGCCGTTTGGGCCGAATTTATCTAATTGTTTGATGCCACCGTAGCGACTGCCCATACCTGCGGCTAAAATAAGAAGTGTTGGTTTTGACATGTAATGATTGTATTTTTTTGAAAGTCAGTTCAATTTTTATTCTAAATAATTTGATAAAACGCTTAACTTTATGAAACATTAATTATTTTTTTGGAAATTAGTCCATAGGTTATTCAATTTCTCGACAAATTTACAAAACACTTTTCGGACTGTCAGAAAAACTTTGATTAATAATAATTTTTAAATCTACACTTAATTTTTAATTTTGTTTAACATCTAATCAATCTGACTATGTATCTACGTTTTTTGGCATTTTTTATGCTGTTTTGTGCTTCTTTTCAAAGCTATGCACAAGGTTTTTCGATGAATAAATTACCTCTCAGCGATTGGGATTTGGGTAATTGGAAACAAGTCGAATCAGTCGATAATCCTTTTAAGAAAAAAGCCTCTTTTGTGGCTGGAAACAAGTTTTTGTTTTCAAATACTGCGGGCAAAATAACTTCAAAACTTACTACTGCCGATGCAAAAGTAAGATTTGCGTTTATGCTTGGCAATAACAGTGAAGCGATTTTCTATATTCAAGGCAAACACGCCATCGTTTTGAGCAATTTACGCCCAAGTGGAACAATTTTACTGAAAGATGGTGGTATAAAGCTACCAAATCAAAATGCAGGAAGAGCGGCGGGACTTTGGCAAACGCTTGAATTAACATTTTCGGAGACTTCGTTTGGCAATGCCATTACGCTCGAAAAAGTAGTTTTGAATGATGTGCTGATACATCAAGGCTATATTTTGTCTTCAGAAGGCAAAAACGAAGGCCCAATTGTATTTGAAAATAAATCAGGAAGTATAGCTGTGAATGATTTAGAGTATTTGAAATACAATAATGAAAAACCATTGAAATTGAGTGGCTTGAGCTACGAACTTTACGAAACATTCGATTGGGACAAACAATTTGCCAAAAAGAAAGAAACGCCCAACGATGCAGGAAAAGCAGTTGAACTGACCAAAGATTATGGTGTAGGATTTAATCGATTCTTATTGGTCTTCAAAGGTGATTTAGAGGTAGAAAAAGATGGGAATTATTCATTGATAGCTGATTGTGCTGGAAAATCTGCACTAACAGTTGATGGAAAAGAGGTTTTGACAATGGCAGATGAAAGCTATCGTAAACCACGAATTGCCTATTTGGATTTGAAAAAAGGCAAACATTCGATTGAAATGAAGTACCTAAAAGTTTGGTGGAAAGCCGAACTCGGACTTTTTGCCGCTGGCCCAGAAATCAGACCATATTCTCTTCACGCTGAAACCTCATTGCCGACCCCACAAGCTGTTGGTGAGATTGAAATTGCACCAAAAAACGATGTTGAAATGGTTCGTTCGTTTGTGATGTTTGATGGTCAAAAACGTACTCATTCTATCTCGATTGGAAGTCCAAAAGGCTCACATTATACGTTTGATTTAGACCAAGCTGCTTTGCTTTATGCTTGGCGTGGTGAGTTTGCCGACGTAACCGAAATGTTTTATGAGCGTGGCGAACCACAGTTACTAGAAGCGAAAGGTGTAAAAACGAAATTTTCTGGAAAACCATCGGTGGCTATTTTGGCAGATGCCAACGCCCCAATGCCCGATTCTTTAGATGCTTACAAAACTTTAATTTTCAAAAGCTATTCACTTGATAATGAAGGTTTTCCAACCTACAAGTTTTTACTAAACGGAACGGAAATTTTACAAAAAATCACACCAAATATCGACGGAATTTCAGTCACAACTTCAGCTAGTAATGGAGCAAATTTATATTGCAAATTAGCGGAAGGGAAATCTATTTCAATGATTGAAAAAGGTCGTTATTTAGTTGATAATCAATATATTTTGATTGATGCTAAAGCGAAGCCTATCATTCGTAATTCAAAAGCTGGACAAGAAATTATTATGCCTTTAAGTAGTGCAGTTTCTTATTCAGTTTCGTGGTAATATCCACCCCATGGCATAGGCCGAACGTCCTTACCAATATAGAGGACTTTATTTTACCTTTAATTTATAAATAAAATGAAAAAAATAATAGTACTATTTCTCATTTTGGGAAATCTAGGAGCTTTTGCTCAGAATAGACCTTTGGTAGAAGAAGATTTCTACCGTATCGTTACTTTGCCAGTTCCCGAAGGCGTAAAACTCGAGGTTGGAGGTTTGGCGGTTATGCCAGATGGCCGTTTAGGTGTTTCGACGCGTCGAGGCGATGTTTATTTGGTTTCAAATCCGTATATGAAAAACGGTACGCCTCCTACTTATAAACGTTTTGCTTCAGGTTTGCATGAGTCATTGGGTTTGGCCTATATCAAAGGTAATTTGTGGGCAACTCAACGTGGCGAAGTAACAATCCTAAAAGATAATAATGGCGATGAAATTGCCGATGAATATGAGGCATTTCAAAAATTTCCACTTTCTGGCAATTACCACGAATATTCTTATGGCCCTGTGGTTTTGCCTGATAATGACATGATTTTTACGCTAAACCTTGGCTGGCAAGGAAAAGGCGTAAGTTTAGAAAAATGGAGAGGCTGGATGCTAAAAGTTACACCTGATGGAAAAATGACTCCGTGGGCAACAGGTTTACGTTCGCCAGCAGGTTTTGGTGCATTACGCAGCGGTGATATATTTTATACTGAAAATCAAGGAGATTGGGTTGGCTCTGGACGCATGACGCACCTCGAAAAAGGTGATTTCGCAGGAAATCCAATGGGTTTGCGTTGGACGTCGGAAGAAGGTTCGCCACTAAGTGTCAAGCCATCGGATGTGCCAGATACGGGTGAGCCACTTTATGAAGTTGCCAAGCGTTTTCCGAGCATAAAAGTGCCAGCGGTTTGGTTTCCTCATACGCTGATGGGAATATCCACGGCTGATTTAATTGAAGATACTTTCGGTGGAAAATTTGGACCATTTGAAGGGCAACTATTTGTTGGTGACCAAGGACATAGCAAAATCATGCGTGTGTATTTAGAGAAAATAGATGGTAAATATCAAGGTATTTGTTTTCCGTTTAGAGAAGGTTTTCAGTCGGGCATCTTACGTATGCGTTGGGGACTTGACGCTTCGATGTTTGTAGGTATGACGAGCCGAGGTTGGTCTTCGACGGGTAAAGAAGAGTTTGGTTTACAACGTTTACAATGGACAGGAAAAACACCTTTCGAGATGAAAACCGTAAAGTCTATGTCGGATGGATTTTTGATAGAGTTTACGCAACCTGTAAACAAAGAGACAGCCAAAGTACTCGAATCTTATAAAATCAATAGCTTTACTTATAAATATCACCACAATTACGGCAGTCCAATTATCAATGCTAAAGTACTGAAAATCAAAGGTATACAAGTAGCAGAAGATGGTATGAGTGTGCGTTTGGCTATTGATTCTCTTCGTCTAGGATACATTCATGAACTTAGACTTGAAGGACTAAAAAATGCCGATGACCGTCCACTTTTGCATACGTTTGGGTATTATACACTAAATAATATTAACACATCGCCCGCTCCGCTCGACTTAACTAAATATGCAGTGGTTGAGAAAAAAGCTGAAGCAATGGCACACGAAGGCCATAATATGTCGGGAATGTCGAAAGGTGCAAATGTTATCTCGGCCAAAAGAGTCAACGAAATGCCAGCCGATTGGGGCGGAAAAGTTGACCAAACACTTTCGGTAGGAACAAAGCCAGGTTTAAAATATGACCTTACGAAATTCCAAGTAAAAGCAGGAAGCAAAATTCGTTTAATTTTTAATAATAACGATGATATGCTTCATAATTTGGTAATCGTAAAACCTAAAACCGTAGCTAAAGTTGGTGAGGCAGCATTTAAAATGGACCTTGATGGCGAAGCAAAAGCTTATGTCCCTGACTTGGAAGAAGTGCTTTTCCATACAGGTTTAATGCAACCCGAAAGCCAAGAAACTATCTATTTTGTAGTTCCAAGCACCCCAGGCGATTATACTTTTGTGTGTACTTACCCTGGACATTATACTTTAATGCAAGGAATTATTAAGGTGGTAAAATAGTTTTTGCTTAGACTTGACAACTTTGTAAATCGTCGCACCGTTATAAGGTTGTCAAGTCTAATAAATGTATATTTCAAACAATCTCCGATTTTGGAATCATCAAAAAAGCAAGTAATTACGACTTGTTTGATGATACATTTTCGGAGATTTTTGTTTCCGGTCGAACTTACTCTTCAATATCTTAAAAATAATACTTTTTAAGGAGCAAATCACTTATTAATAAACTACTTATCCCAAAAAGGTAAAGAGTAGATTTGACTTAAAAACTACATTGGTTTACTTCAAAATCCCGATGGCAAGCTAATTGTAATCCTTCCAAATTCAAGTGCAAATTTGACGAAAGAAACATATAATATTTGTGAAAATACTCAATTTCCAAAAACCGTTCTAAGTGTTTGACTTTAAGGCAGATATGAATTCACAAATCATCCCTTTTGATTTGACCCGAAACTTACAAAATTTATAAGATAACCTTACGGGTTTGATGAGAATATATTGATAATTGGGTAAAATTATTATATTGCATCATTATTTTCAACCCTACCTAAAAAATGCCAATATTACTTACCTTTTTTGCTATACTGACACTTGTCCTACTTGTAGCTTATGTAAAACTCGATACTTTTGTGTCATTTATTTTGGTTGCGATTGGTCTTGGAATTGCTACCGGAATGGACGTTAAGTCCATTGGCAAAGCTATCCAATCGGGCATCGGTGGCACTCTAGGCGATTTAATTCTAATCATTGGTTTTGGAGCAATGCTCGGCAAACTTGTAGCCGAAAGTGGTGCTGCTCAACGCATTACCGATGCACTCATCAATCTTTTTGGAGAAAAAAACCTGCAATGGGGCTTAGCTTTGGCAGGTTTTATTATCGGCATTCCGCTGTTCTATAATGCAGGTTTTATCATAGTAATACCTCTCATTTTTTCGATTGCGGCTTCGGCAAAATTACCGCTTCTCTACGTTGGTATGCCCATGCTTACTGCTCTTTCGGTAGCTCATGGATATTTACCCCCTCACCCATCACCAGCCGCTATTGCTTCGCAATTAAAAGCCGATGTTGGGCAAACCCTCATTTACGGAATCATCATTGCGATTCCTGCGATTGCCATTGCTGGAGTACTTTTTGGACGAACTTTAAAACAATACAAACCTCAAATTGATGGTAATTTGTTTGTCATAAAAGATATTCCTAAAGACAAACAACCAAGTTTAGCTGTAAGTTTATTAGTAGCTTTGATGCCTGTTTTCTTGCTTACAATCACTTCTGTTATCAACAAATATTTTCCTGATAATCAACTACTTATATTGATTTCTGAGCCGTATATTGGCATGCTACTTTCGCTGCTTCTTGCCATTTACTTATTGGGTGTTCGCCAAGGAAATAATATTCAATCAGTAAGCAAACAACTTGAAGAAGCCTTCAAGAGTAGTGCAGGAATTTTACTGATTATTGCAGGAGCTGGTGCATTGAAACAAATCCTAAAAGATAGCGGCACAAGCGATTTTATTGGATTACAGCTACAAGGATTCGATATAAATCCCCTAATTTTGGGTTGGGCGATTGCAGGTGTTCTGCGTATATGTGTTGGCTCTGCAACCATCGCTGGATTAACGGCCGTTGGAATTTTAGCCCCACTCATTCAACAACAAACAGGTGTAAAACCCGAATTAATGGTACTTTCTATTGGTGCAGGAAGTTTGATGTTTTCGCATCTAAACGATGGCGGTTTTTGGCTTTTCAAAGAATATTTCAATTTATCAATAAAAGATACCCTCAAAACATGGACAGTCATGGAAACTCTAGTTTCTATCATCGGTCTAATTGGGGTACTAATTTTAAATTTATTTGTGTAAAAATAGGCACACAAGTGAAAAGTGTTAAAGGCACGAAGAAATAGATACAGCAGCAAAATCTTTCCTCTATGTTTCTCTGTGCCTTTGTTCCTTTGAGCCTGTGTGCCTTAAAATTAAAACTTATGACAGCAGAAGGAAATTTCACAAAACTTGGTCTTGAATTACCACCAGCACCATCTCCGATGGGCGTTTATAAGCCTTGCTTAATCGTTGATAATTTTGTTTATGTTTCAGGACACGGACCTGTGAAAATGGATGGCTCTCGCATCATTGGTCGCATTGGGTCAGATATGGATATTGATGCAGGAAAATTAGCAGCTCAGCAAGTAGGTTTGACTATTCTTTCAACATTAAAAGCTAATTTAGGAAGTCTAGACCGCATTAAACGTGTTATCAAAGTCTTGGGAATGGTAAATTGCACATCAGATTTCGAGCGTCATCCGTATGTAATTAATGGATGCAGCGAGCTTTTTGCCAATGTTTGGGGAACTGAAAACGGCATCGGTGTACGCTCAGCAGTTGGTTTTGGCTCACTTCCTGAAAATATTCCGGTTGAAATTGAAGTTTTGTTTGAGTTGGCGTAAATATATAAAAATAAAAAATATAAGGCTTAGATTTTAGTTAATCAACCCTTAAAAATAGATTTAAATGCTAAAAATCAACAATGTTCACCACATAGCAATCATTGCATCTGACTATCAAAAATCTAAGCATTTTTATACAGAAATACTTGGTTTACAGATAGTTAGAGAAGTTTACCGTGAAGCACGAGATTCGTATAAACTCGATTTAGCAATCGGAGAAAATTATGTAATTGAACTATTTTCTTTTCCGAATCCGCCTTCTCGCCCATCAAGACCAGAATCTTGTGGACTTCGACATTTAGCTTTTGAGGTCGAAGATGTATCCAAGGCAAAACAAAACCTCGAAACGAAAGGAATTGAAGTAGAAGACATCAGAATTGATGAATTTACAGGCAAAAAATTCACCTTCTTCGCTGACCCCGACGACCTTCCAATAGAATTTTACGAACAATAAATCTAATTTTTAATGAGTGAATGATAGAATAGTATTATTACCAAAAAATTTAAGTTTCATTCCTCATTCACTCATTCTATCATTCAAAATTAAAAATGTGGTATAAAATCAACAATGTCAACGAATTAGATTCTCCTTCGCTGCTTATTTACAAAGAGCGAGTACAAAATAATATTGAGCAAATGATTTCGATTGCAGGTTCGGCCGAGCGACTTTTCACGCACGTTAAGACCAACAAAATGCCCGAAATCGTTAAGATGATGCTCGCCGCTGGCATCACGAAATTCAAATGTGCCACCATTGCCGAAGCCGAAATGGTAGCAATTGCCGGAGGAAAATATGCATTAATTTCTCATCAATTAGTTGGTCCAAAAATAGAACGATTGGTTAAACTTCGACAAAAATACCCCGAGGTTTTCTTTGCATCACTCATTGATTCAACTCAAATTGCCGATGCTCACAACGAGATTTTTAGGCAAAACAACCTCGTTTCTGATGTTTTCTTAGATACAAACAACGGAATGAACAGATCAGGACATGAGTTAAATGACCAGATTTTAAATTTATATATAAAACTTAGTACTTCTGCTCATCTAAAATTACACGGCTTACACGTATATGATGGACATTTAAGAGCGAGCGATTTCAACGAGCGAAAAAAAGAATGCGATGCTGGTTTTGTTGACGTTAAACATTTTCTTGAAACTATAAAATCGGAGGGTTTAGCAAAGCCAATCGTTATAGCTGGAGGGACACCAGCTTTTACTACTCACGCCTTACGCAATGAAACTTATTGCAGTCCTGGTACTTGCGTTTTGTGGGATTGGGGCTACAGTGATAAACTTATTGAGCAAAACTTTGAGTATGCAGCACTAATTCTTACTCGCGTTATCTCAAAACCAAAGCATGGAATCATCACAGTCGATATGGGACATAAAGCCGTAGCGGCTGAAAATCCAATTGATAAACGAATCAGATTTTTAAATTTAGAAAACTATGAACTTCTTGGTCAAAGCGAAGAACACGGAGTGATAGCAGTAAAAGACTGGAATGTCATAAAAGTTGGCGATGTACTCTATGGTGTGCCGTATCACATTTGTCCAACTGTAAATCTGTATGATGAAGCCTATATTGTTGAAAACAAAGAAGTTAAAGAAACATGGCAGGTTTTAGGTAGAAAACGAAAAATTAGCGTTTAATAAGTATGCTAGCAAAAAAACTAAATTAAAGGCTTTTCCTCATTATAAATATTCAATTTATATAAATTAAGTAAAAAAATAATTTGGAAAAGAAAAGTTTTTATTTAAAATTTACATATTATTTATTTATTCCTTCAAACCCAAAACAATAAAAATTATGAGTAAATTAGTAGAAGCAATCGAAACTTACGTTGCTCAATCAAACGAATTAAATTTAGGTCTTAGCGAAGAGTTAATTACATCAGTAGCCAAAGGACTTGGACCTTCCATCTACAATGCAGATTCATCAAAAGTTTCAGCGTCTGACCCTGAAGAATTAGCCCGTGTGAAAACTAATTATTTGATTAATAAATTAGGTCTATCTGATGGCCCAGAACTTGATGCGGCAATTGCCGAAGTTATGGAGAAAATGGGCTCATCTAATCGTAATAAATACCGTGCAAACGTATACGCTTTACTTTGCAAAAAATTCGGTAAAGAAAGTATTTACGCATAAAAAATAAAGATTTAAATTGAAGCGACACGAAGATAATTTGTGTCGCTTTTTTTGTGTTTAAACAAAAATCATACTACCAATTCCAAAAAGCATAATAAGTTTACAGACTTTACTCAAAAACTTAAAATCACGGCGTTTATCTGCCAAATAAAGTTTGTTTACAAACCACGAAAACGGAAAAACTCCTAAGCTAAAAAGTACAATAAGGTATTGATTATGAAGCGAATAGGCCATAATCAATAAAATAATAACAAATGAAATAATAAAAATATATAGCAATATTTTAGTTTGTCTGATTCCCCAAATAATCGGTAGCGTTCGGCAGCCATAGCGTGCATCGCCTCTTATGTCTTCCATATCTTTGATTATTTCACGAATCAACGAAATAGAAAAAGCAAATAGGGCATAAATATTGACTAATGAAATATTTTTTTGGTAAAAAACGCCTAAAATTATTAGCGAAAAAGCAGTTAGAAATGCCACCAAAAAATTGCCAATAAAAGCCTTTCTTTTGAACCTTTCTGAATAAAACCAAAGAGCTGAAATTACTAAAAAATTAATCAAAAAAACTTTCAAACTCAAATAAAAACCAATTGCCAAACCAACAAAATTTAGTATTTGATGAATCAGAATAGCACGGCGGCGTTTGAAATATTTACCAATAATTACTTCTTGGGGTTTATTAATCAAATCAATTTTTACATCAAAATAATCATTGATAATGTAGCCGGCGGCAGCAATACTGATGGTAGCGAATACAATCATAAACTGCTTAAAATCAAATAGATAATCGAGCCAATTTTCTTTTGGACCAATAAGAAAAATCCTGACCATGTATTGACTCAATACTATAATCAAGATGTTTCGTGACCTTATCAGGCGAAAAAAGGCATTGAGTATTTCAAAAGGCTTGGAATTCATCGTAACCAAAACTACACTAATTTTGGAGCAATTACAAGTTATGTTTTACAAACAATGGTCGGTTAATCTTTCCTAAAAAATCCACTATTGATATATTCACAAATCCTTAATAGCATTTTGAGACTTTTTCAGTTTATTTTTTGTTGTTGTATAAGTAGTAGATTTTTCATTTGAAAAGCTATGACCTAATGGCTGTTAGCCTTTGGTTTTAATAGACGATTATAAGTGTTATTTATATCTGCAAAAGAACACATAACTAGACTGTTTTTCAAACTGATAGTTAAAAGCTAGTTGCTAAAAGCACTAAAAAATTCTTTTAAAAAAGTTCATAAACCGTGTATATGAAAATCGGAATTGTTTGTTATCCTACCTTTGGTGGGAGTGGCGTAGTAGCTACCGAACTCGGTAAAGGTCTCGCAAAGAAAGGGCATCAAGTACACTTTATTACTTATACCCAACCTGCACGACTGGATTTTTTCAACGAAAACATTTTTTACCACGAGGTAAATATTGCCAGCTATCCCCTGTTTCAATATCCACCTTACGAGTCGGCTTTGGCGGGAAAAATGGTCGATGTGGTTAAATATGAAAAACTTGATTTACTGCACGTTCACTACGCAATCCCGCACGCAACTTCAGCTTATTTGGCCAAACAAATTTTGAAAGGTCATGGTATAAATATTCCAGTTATTACGACCCTACATGGCACTGATATTACGATTGTAGGAAAAGATGCCTCTCTTGCTCCAGTTGTAACGTTTAGTATTAATGAATCGGATGGTGTAACTACAGTTTCAGAAGATTTACGAAAAGATACTTACGGGGCATTTGAAATTAGAAAAGAAATCGAAGTGATTCCGAACTTTGTTGATTTGGAACGTTTCAAAAAACAACCTAAAGAACACTTCAAACGCATCATTTGTCCAAACGATGAAAAACTTTTAGTACATACATCCAACTTTCGAAAAGTGAAGCGTATTGAAGATATTATCAAAGTTTTTGCGAAGCTGAAAAAACAAATTCCAAGCAAATTATTACTCGTTGGCGATGGCCCAGAGCGTGGCCCAATGGAACAACTCAGCCGTGATATGAATCTAGGCGAAGATGTTCGTTTCGTTGGAAAGCTTGATGCCATCGAGGAAGTTTTATCGGTAGCTGATTTGTTTTTAATGCCTTCCGAAAAAGAAAGTTTTGGTTTGGCGGCTTTGGAAGCCATGGCATGTGAAGTACCCGTAATTTCATCAAATACTGGTGGTTTGCCCGAACTAAATGTACAAGGCATAACAGGATTTTTAAGCAATGTTGGCGATGTTGACGATATGGTTAAAAATGCCTTATATATCTTAAAAGACGAAAACTTACCAACTTTCAAGGCAAATGCCTTATCTCGTGCCAAAGAATTTGATATTATTCATATCGTTCCGATGTACGAACGTCATTACGAAAAGGTTTTGGAAGGTATGAAGGTTGATTGAGAAGTGGGCAGTTTTCAGTCTTCAGTTGGCAATTCTCAGAAGGCAGTTCTCATTAAGAGGTTTTAAGTTCTTAGTAGACAGTTTTCCATTCGAAGCGGTCAGTTTGAAATATAGTTGATAAAAAGAAAGTCCTCACATGATAAAAATCGTATGAGGACATTTTTGTTAATGTTGATTGAAGACAGCCTCTAATGGACACTGCCCACTGAAGACTGCCTATGAAGACTGAAGACTGCCCACTGAAGACTGTGGACTTATTTTTACAAAGCCGCTACAGTACGCTCAACAAACTTAGTCAAATCAGCACCAGTTAGCATTCCTTGTGCTAATAATCCTAAATCGTATAACTGCTTCGTTAGTGCTTTTTGAGCATCAGCATCGTCAGTCTTAAGTAATTTACTTATCAAACCGTGGTTTGAATTAATGACCACATTATTAGGCATAGGCATTGAGCCAAACATATCGCCTTGACCGCTGATGCGTTGCATGTCTTTCCAACGACGCATAAATTCTGGTTGAACAATACTCACCGGAACTTCATCAGGTGCTAAAGACTCTAATTGAATAGTATTCACACCAACTACTTCCTTAAACAAATCCTCTACTTTTTTCTTTTCATCATCGCTCAAAACACTTTCGAGATTCAATCCTTTATCAATCAATTTGTCAATGCTGTCAGAGTCAACACGCTTGAAGGTTGTTTTCTCCAATTTAGACTCCAAAGAATTGATAAAATGCGAATCCAAGGGTGAATCCATTACCAAAACATCATACTCACGCTTTTTGGCAGAAGTAATAAACGCATCCTGCTGATTTACATCGCTGGCATATAAAAGCACTACACTTTCATCTTTATTTGTCTGAATCGCCTGTACTTTTTCACGGTATTCGTCTAAAGTAAAATGCTGACCATCAACATTTTTCAATAAGACAAATTCTTTTGCACGATCATAGAATTTATCGTCTGAAACTATTCCGTATTTCACGAATACGCCTACACTCTCCCATTTCTCTTCAAAACCTGTGCGGTCATTACGGAAGATTTCTTGCAATTTATCTGCAACTTTTTTAGTAATGTGCGAATTGATTTTCTTCACATTACCATCGGCTTGTAAATAACTACGAGAAACATTCAAAGGAATATCTGGCGAGTCAATTACCCCGTGAAGCATCT
Source organism: Emticicia agri (assembly GCA_945860265.1). Taxonomy (GTDB): domain Bacteria; phylum Bacteroidota; class Bacteroidia; order Cytophagales; family Spirosomataceae; genus Emticicia; species Emticicia agri_A. Next base: position 45,184 of record CAMAQF010000019.1, read on the forward strand.
GCAAGAATTCTGGCACAACATCTTTAACATCGTCAGTAATAAAAACCTGACGGCTATATAATTGTACTTTATCACGATTGAGTTGGAAGTCTTTCTTCATTTTCGGGAAGTATAAAACTCCCGTCAAATTGAACGGATAATCAACGTTGAGGTGTATCCAAAAAAGTGGTTCTTCGCCGAACGGATATAGTTCTTTATAGAAAGCTCTGTAATCTTCATCCGTTAATTCTGATGGAGATTTTGTCCAAATTGGATTTGGATTATTGATTACTTTACCATCAAATTCGATTTCAACTGGCAAAAATTTAGCGTATTTTTCAAGAATTCCGCTGATTCTGAAATTATCTAAAAACTCTTCCGAGTCGGCAGCGATGTGTAAAATAATATCCGTTCCACGTTCTGTCTTTTCGGCTTCTGTGATTTCAAACTCAGTGCTTCCGTCGCAAATCCAACGAGCAGGAGCATCATCACTGAGTGATTTAGAGATAATTTCTACATTTTCCGACACCATAAATGCTGAGTAGAAACCTAAACCAAACTGACCGATGATTTGATTTGTATCAGGCGTGTCTTTGTATTTTTCTAAGAACTCTTTTGCTCCAGAAAATGCAATTTGGTTGATATATTTCTTGATATCTTCGGCACTCAAACCAATTCCTTTGTCAGAAATCGTTATTGTTTTTGCCTCTTTATCAACCGAAATCTTGATAGTCAAATCGCCTAATTCTCCCTCAAATTCGCCCATTGAGGCTAATTTTTTGAGCTTCTGTGTGGCATCAACGGCGTTTGAAACTAACTCACGTAAGAAAATCTCATGATCAGAGTAAAGAAACTTTTTAATGATTGGAAAAATATTTTCCGTATTAATCGAAATTGTACCTTTTTCAGCTACCATATTATGTTTTAAATGAATGATGTAAAATGATAATGCATGACAGACGTTTTTACATGAAAAAGTCAGCAAAAACTATCTCATCAAAGGCTGTTCCAAAGCATTATAAACTGACAGATTGTCAGTTTATAATAAATTATTGAACGCTATTTAAACTAATTATGCCCTGATTAGTGTTTACTTTGATATGTTTAGGTAGATTTTACAAAAATTTTATTTAGCTTAATTTCAATTATTTCAATGAGAAAGTTACTTTCAATCTTTTTCGCCACGCTTTTGCTTCCGCTATTATCAATTGCCCAAATAAGTTTTTCTAATAATAAACCTAAATTTGGTAAAACAGTAGGTTTTATTTATAATCCTTCGCAAAGCCCTATGGCAAATCTTTCGACAATTCGAGCAAGTGCTTTTTTCTATAACGAAAAACTTACATTTACACCGCCGCAAACGATTTTTCTCAAAAAAAATGGGCAAGAATGGCGAGGAGAAATAGATTTCAATTCAAAAGGAACGTCGGATGATAAAGAAGAAATCGTTGAGGAAATTTCATTATTGATTGATACACTTTTAAATGAATCAAAAAAACAATAGTATTTTCGTAAATTAGCAGCTCATTCAATCTAAAAAAACAAAATAATGCAAAAGCAACTATTAACACTCACCTTAGCGGCGATGGTGATACTATATATGGCTTGTCAAAAACAGCCCAATGAACCTACAGAGGTTATTATTCCAACAACACCGCCAGTAGTGACAACAGTTGAATATAAAATCGATAAATCTGCACCAGTTTGGGCAGATGAATTTGATTATGAAGGTTTACCCGATAATAAAAAATGGAGCTACGACATTGGCGGAAATGGATGGGGCAACCAAGAAATGCAATATTATACCAAAGACCTTAAAAACGCTCGTGTAGAAGGTGGAAAGTTAATTATCGAAGCAATCAAAGAAAGATACGAAAACAACGCATACACATCCGCACGTTTGGTAAGTAAAGGAAAAGGCGATTTTTTGTATGGTAGAATTGAGATAAAAGCAAAATTACCAAAAGGACGTGGCACATGGCCTGCAGGATGGATGTTGGCTACCGAACAAAGTTACGGAGCAAGTTATTGGCCAGATAATGGCGAAATTGATATCATCGAACATGTAGGTTTCGACCAAAACCGTGTTCATGGAAATATTCATACAAAAGCTTTCAATCACTCGATTGGTACCAATAAAGGAAACAATATTGTGGCCGAAAGTGATGTATCCGATAATTTTCATATGTATGCCTGCGAATGGCTACCCGATAAAATCACGATAGAGCTTGATGGTAAACCTTATTTTACGTTTAATCGCCCAAGTAATGATTGGAAAGAATGGCCTTTCGATAAAAAATTTCATATATTGTTAAATATAGCTATCGGTGGAGCATGGGGAGGTCAACAAGGCATTGATACTAGCATTTTCCCGCAAAGAATGGAAGTAGATTATGTAAGAGTTTATCAAGCAGTGAAGTAAATTTAGTCAACAGTCAACAAGTCCACGGTTGGATTTTAAGAAAAAACATAGCCCTTCAAAAATCATTTAGAAAGGCTATGTTTTAAAAACCAGTTTGCCAATAAAATTAAACAGTTTGCCAATAACAAGTTTACTAATAACCAATCTATAACCAATCAATACCTTTTTTCAATAAACTCAAGGTGCGTTCTTCAAGACTATTGGCTTGAGGTTTGTAATCATATACCCAGTTGGCAACGGGTGGTAAACTCATCAAAATCGACTCCGTTCGTCCATTAGTTTCGAGGCCAAACTTTGTTCCTCTATCCCAAGCTAAATTAAATTCGACATAACGCCCTCGACGTAGCATTTGCCAAGTTTTTTCTTCTTCTCCGTAAGGAATCTGTATATTTTTTGTCATTAAATGCGTATAAATGGGTGCAAACGACTCTCCTATCGACTTCACAAAAGCAAAAATATCTTCTTTTGTATTCTTATCATTTGTTTGCTCCCCTTTAGTGCCTAAGGGTTTTAGATAATCGAAAAAAACACCCCCTACCCCACGGGTTTCTTGACGATGTGGTATATAAAAATAATTATCGGCCCATTCTTTGTATTTTTTATAAGCATCGAAATCGTGCTTATCACAAGCATTTTTTAGTTGTTGATGAAACCATCGAGCGTCTTCATCAACTACATAATGAGGCGTAAGGTCAATTCCGCCACCAAACCACGATATGCCATTCGACATCTCGAAGTATCGAACATTCATGTGAATAATCGGCACCATAGGACTGATTGGATGCTGCACAATGCTTATACCCGTAGCGAAATAATCGGCTTTTTCATCGAGTTTTAATTGTTTTTGTAAAGCATCAGAAGTTTCGCCCATAACGACTGAAAAGTTTACCCCACCTTTTTCGATGATATTTCCATTTGTAATTACACGAGTTCGACCACCGCCTCCGCTGTGGTGTTGCCAATTATCTTCTTGAAATTTGGCTTTCCCGTCAGTTATTTCAATGGCTCGACAAATATCATCTTGCAGGGTTTTAAAGTATTCGGAAATATTTTCTTTGGATAACATAAGATTCTTTTGAAATTTGCAACAAAGTTAGAATAAGATTGAAGAGTTTTAAAGAATAAAGTAATTACGAATTACGAAAAACGAATTACGAATTCTTCAAAATCCTTAATATCAGCATTTTAGCTGCCAAGCAACTACTTTCTATATTTATAAAAATTGTAATGATATAAAATACACTAACGAATTGAAATTCGTAGATCTTAAATCGTCATTCGTAAATCAAAAATCGTCTCATGTTTTCATTAAGTAAAGTTGTTCGTCCACATATTTTTACACTTACACCTTATTCTTCGGCTCGTGATGAGTATTCAGGTAAAGAAGGTACATTTCTCGATGCGAACGAAAACCCTTTCGGTTCTGTAATTTCGGGAAACTACAACCGCTATCCAGACCCTTATCAATGGGCGGTCAAGGAAAAGTTAGGTGAGATAAAAAGCGTTCGTCCAACGCAAATATTCTTGGGTAATGGCTCTGATGAAGCCATCGACTTGGTGATTCGTGCATGCTGCGAACCTCAACAAGATAATATACTGATTTTGCCCCCTACTTATGGAATGTATAAAGTATGTGCCGACGTACAAAATATTGCCGTCAAACAAGTAACACTCACACTTGATTTTCAAGTAGATACGAAAAAAGTACTCGAAACAGCTGATGCTCACACAAAAATTATCTGGATTTGCTCACCCAACAATCCATCGGGCAATATTATCGAAAGATCCTCGATTCTACATATTTTGGATAATTTCACCACAGGCTTGGTGGTAGTTGATGAAGCCTATATTGATTTTGCTAGCGAAGATTCTTTCACTAAGTTACTCGATAAATATCCAAATTTGGTAGTAATGCAAACATTTTCAAAGGCTTGGGGATTGGCTGCTTTGCGTTTGGGAATGGCTTTTGCATCAGAAGAATTTATCAAGATTTTAAATAAAATTAAATATCCTTATAACCTCAACGGTGTTACGCAAAAACTGCTTTATACAGCCTTGGGGAAAGTGGAGAAAAAAGATAAATTCGTAACACAAATTTTAAAAGAACGTGGTCGTTTGCATAAAAAACTATCCGATTTGAGTATTGTTAAGCATATTTTTCCATCAGATTCTAACCAACTTTTGGTAAAATTTATTGATGCGAATACTGTTTTCCAAAATCTAATTGAGCAAAAAATCATTACCCGCCTTCGTTCAAATGTTATTTTGTGCGAAGATTGCATTCGTATTTCGGTTGGTACAAAGAAAGAAAATGATTTACTATTAAAGGCTTTGAGGAAATACTAAAATGACAAATTTACAACAAGCATTTTCACCCGACAGTTTCCGACAAAATGCACACAATTTAGTCGATTTATTGGCTGATTATCTCGAATCAGCTCAAAATCAGACACTAGAAAGTGTAATTCCATACCAAGAACCAGATGACTCATTAGCTTTTTGGCAGGCAGATTATGAGCAAGGAGTGGGAAATATTGAAGATTTTTTCAAGAAAACCATCGAAAAATCTACGCATCTGCACCATCCACGCTACATGGGGCATCAAGTTACACCTCCGCTTCCTATTACGGCAATTGCAAGTATGCTTTCGGGTTTACTCAATAATGGCATGGCTGTTTATGAAATGGGCTTAGTTTCGAATCCATTGGAAAGGATTTTATCAGAATTATTGGCTAAGAAAATTGGGTATGATAATAATGCTAGTGGAATACTCACTTCAGGTGGTACATTGGCAAATCTAACAGCTTTATTGGCAGCACGTGCAGCAAAAACTGATGTTTGGGAAGAAGGAAATGCGGGACGCCGCCCGACCGAAAAACTGGCTGTTATGGTTTCTGAAGAAGCTCATTATTGTATCGATCGTGCCGCTAGAATCATCGGTATGGGTAGTGAAGGAATTATAAAAATTCCTACAAATGAGAAGCGACAAATCAGAACCGATTTATTAGAAAAATACTATAATGAATCTACCGAGAAAGGCTTTCGAGTTATTTGTATTGTTGGCAGTGCTTGCTCTACTTCCACAGGCAGCTACGATAATTTAGAAGAAATAGCAACTTTTGCTCAAAAACATGACCTTTGGTTTCATGCCGATGGTGCTCATGGCGGAGCAGTTATTTTCTCTGAAAAATACAAACATAAAGTTGCAGGTTTAGACCAAGCCGACTCAGTTATAATTGACTGGCATAAAATGTTAATGACACCTGCTTTGGCTACGGCTCTGATTTTCAAGCGTGATGAAGATGCTTTCAAAACTTTTCAGCAAAAAGCACAGTATTTATGGTCAAATCAAGAATCGAAAGATTGGTTCAATTCGGGAAAACGCACTTTTGAATGTACAAAATTGATGATGAGCGTAAAAATCTATTCGATTTTGAAAGCTCATGGTGAACAAATTTTTACTGATAATGTAGAATATTTGCATGATTTGGCCGAGAAATTTGCAATTTTAGTAAAAGCCCGACCAAACTTTGAATTAGCCATTGAGCCTGAAAGTAATATTGTTTGTTTTAGACTGAAACCTTCGAATATAAATTTAAACGAAATTAATTCTGCCATTAGAAAACAGCTTTTACAAGAAGGCAAATTCTATATTGTGCAGACAACTTTAAAAGAAAACATTTATCTTCGTGTGTCGTTGATGAATCCGCTCACGACCGAAACAGACCTAAATGCACTTTTAGATGAAATTGAAAGAATTGGTAATCAGATTTCTAGAGAATAAATATTTGGCTTTTTCTATTACACTTGCCATTTTTGTACTTTGTACGATGCCAAGTGAACAATTGCCAAAAGGAAACGATAAAACTGCCCATTTTGTAGTCTTTGCAGGATGGGCTTTTTGTTGGCAATTTGCTTTTAAAAACTTTTCAAAAACACTAATCTTAGGCATTCTTTATGGAATTTTTATCGAATTTTGGCAAGGTTCATTGCCAATATCGTTTCATCGTGGTTTTGATTGGTACGATTCTTTGGCAGATAGCGTCGGGGTTATAATTGGATTGGTCATTTTTTACTTTACCAATAAGATATTATCAAGAGCTACATTATAAATTAAAGAGTTTGTATCTATTCACAGTATTTATAAATAAAAAATACAGGAAGCTTAGTAATTTGCTTTAAATTTAGAACAATGTCAAAATATATAATTCCATATACCGATATTGGTTTTAAGAAATTATTTGGAGAAGAAGCCAATAAAGATTTAATAATTGATTTTTTAAATAATTATTGCCTGCACATCATCGAATTGCAACTTTAGAGTTTCGTAATTCTTAGATTATGGGAGAAATGCTTCACGAGCGCAAAGCAATAATTGATATTCACTGTGAATCACAAATTGGTGAGAAATTTATTGTTGAAATGCAAAAATGAAGGTAAATTTTTATAAAGACCGTTCATTGTTTTATGCAACAATCCCCATCAGGGAACAGGCAACAAAAGGCAAATGGGATTTTCGTTTGACAAACGTCTACATGATAGCGATATTGGATTTCCAATATGATGAAAACGAAGAACGTCAGAAGTTTTTACGTTCGGTAGATTTGAAAAATTAAGATGGTGAAGCATTTTATGATATACTTAATTTTAAGTTAATCAAGATGCCCTCATCTAACAAAAGTAAAAATGAATTAGTATAAAAAATAAACTGATTGCTTTAGAACAGTGATTAATAAATTATCGTTTTGAAGGAATTTGAAGCACATAAAATTACTTTTATCTAGAAATTAATTATTTTTCTGTACCTAAGACATAAATATAGCAACCCGATGACAATTATTGATAATTTACAAAACTTTGCTATTAATTCCCCGTCAAAAATTGCATTTTCAAAAATTTTAAATGATGATCTTGCACTCCAATCGATTACTTTTAAAGAATTGGATGATCAATCTTCCTCATTATCTTCTGCTATCAAAACCCACTTAGCAAATTCTTTATATATTGTTGTTTTACTACC
>CAMAQF010000020.1 GCA_945860265.1 Emticicia agri
TGGGCTGGCCTTAAGTCAGGAAAACTCTGAAAAAGAAAATCTTCGATGAATAAATCAATGGGTGTATTATAAATTTGAAGATTCAGCCCATTGAAAAGTCCGTTACAATAGTTGGAAATCCCATCGGCTGAAACGCCCATTTTCTGGAATTTTTGTATAATTGGCTCAATCTTCTTTATAAAAGCCGCCTTATGTTGCTGATTGGCAATAAAAAGTTGGTTGAGTTGTGCTTTTTTGGCATCAATCACAAACGCCAAATGCACCAATTCGTGCATAATTAGATGCTCAACCGCAGGATATTTGGGTTTGTATTTTACGGTATGTTTGGGGCGGTCATAGTTTTCGGCAAACTCAATCTTTGCTGCCGTCGGAATGCTCGTATCTTCAACAATATCTATTTCGGTGCCGCCCTCAAATTCAAGTTTATGGCGGTATTCAATAAATATTTGCTTATTTTGCTCCGATTCAACGAGATTTTTGGCAAAATCAAAGACTCGTCTAACCGAGTTTTCGTAGAGAATATCTTTATTTTTGTTGCATTTAATGGCTTCAATGGTAGCTTCAAAAGCTCGATAATTATCGTTTTCTTTTTCGGCAATCATGCCCAAACCAAAATGAGTATTCGGAAAATTTGAGTTGATTTTGAGGGCTTGGTTGAAGTATTGTTTTGCTTTTTCAAGGGTATTTTCTTGCAAAAGCAAATAACCGATATTGGTCAAACTAATGAAATCACGCACATTAGCAATCAATGCTTGGTCATAATATTTCATTGCGGTGGGAATATCTTCTTTGAATTTGGCAAAAATATTACCCATCATCAGCAAAGCCCAGGCGTTTTTCGAGTTCCAGCGGAGGGCATCAATTAGGTAATTGATGGCTTCATCTTGGTCGCCTTCATCCGACAGGATTTGCCCCATAATTCGGTGGTATTCCGAATTACTTGGATTTGCTTCAATGAGTTTTAATAAGATTGGTTTTGCTTCCGAATATTTTGCTTTTTCGCAGAGGGCAACAACTTTTTTGTAGTCAGATTCTTGTGAGATGATTGCAGGAATATCAAGCTCAACGATAACAGAATCTTGGTCAATAAATACTTTTGGTGTGTAGGTTTTATAACTATAGAATTTTTGTAAAGTGCTTATAATCAGCGATTTACCCCCCCCATTTTTACCTCAGAGAGTTCAGGAAAGATAGAAAACAGGAAGTCATCTATTTTATGAATAATCTTCATTTTAATTAATTCTTGGTTTTAATTGCTGTTTTTAACGTTTATTTAGCAATTAGTAGTTTTGTGATTTTTTTCATAGAAAATAAAAATCTGCATTTCTATAAACACCAAAAGTAAGCAATATTTATATAGATTTTGCTATTGGATGTAGAAATGTTGCTATTCTAGAAGAGCAAAAAAGCTAAGTTTTAAATGAAGTAATTAAATAATCGGTCGTTGGCGGATACCTTCTTTTTCGATAACTGTAAAATTATGTTCTAAAAGAAAATCATTATTGATAATGTCCGTAAAGATTTTAAAAGGCTCAAAAGCATCAAACGCAGTTAGTCTATAAAAAACGATACCTAATGGTTTATAACCTTTTTGAAATACCAAGGTACCAAAATCACTATCAAAAGTAAGGATAATTTGATTTTGAGAAATGGCATATTCCATAACATAAGTATCTGGACTACTGGGTTTTATAAAACGAATATGCTCAATATCATAACCATTATCCTTGAAAATATGGAAAGTTTTTAATGGGAAATTTTCATCTGCAAGTAATCTCATGAAGCTTTTGAAAAAGGAGAGACAAAAACCTTTAGAGTATCATTTTTGAATACATCATAAACAAAAAGATGAATTGCTTGAAGTGATTCTTTGGTAAGCCAAGGATAATTTTCGAGTATCATTTGTTCCGTCCAACCATCTGCCATTCGCCCAAGCAAAAACTCAATAGAGAGTCGAGTTCCTCTAATAATAGGTTTTCCACCTAAAATTTCAGCATCGGAATATATATAATCTTGCCAGTTCATTTTCTTGTCTTTTTGCAAATTTAACAATATTTTTCAAATCTGATACAAATAAAACTTATCCGTGGCATACCTTTTTTTGTAATAATCAAGTATGCCAAGGTAGTTTCCTATTCTTACCTCAACGCCTCAGCTCCATTCTTAATATCTTCCACCACCGTTGGGTCGAGAAGTGTTGAAATATCCCCTAAATTAGATGTTTCACCTTCGGCAATTTTACGCAAGATTCTTCGCATAATTTTTCCAGAACGAGTTTTTGGTAAACCAGTTACGAACTGAATTTTATCAGGTTTGGCAATTGGGCCAATCACACGAGAAACAGTTGCCAGAATACCTTTCCGAGTTAATTCTTCGTCATATACCATGCTTTCGCAGATTACGTACGCATAAATCCCTTGCCCTTTAATATCATGCGGATAACCAACGATGGCACTTTCAACTACGCCAGTGTGCATATTTATAGCATTTTCAACTTCAGCAGTACCAATTCTGTGTCCCGAAACATTTAGCACATCATCTACTCGACCAGTAATACGATAGAAGCCATTTCCATCTCTCATTGCACCATCGCCCGTAAAATATAGGTTTGGATAAGCCGAAAAATAATTGGTGCGGCAACGTTCATGGTCGCCCCAAGTTGTACGTAAAATCGACGGCCATGGAAATTTAATACAAAGATTTCCGCTGACATCGCCTCCTAAGATCTCGTTTCCTTGTTCATCAACCAACATCATTTGTACACCTGGAAGTGGCAGCGATGCCCATGCTGGCTTCAGAGGTGTAATTCCAGCCAAAGCCGAAATCATAATTCCACCAGTTTCGGTTTGCCACCAAGTATCAACTACCGGACATTTATCCTTACCAATATTTTTTGAATACCATTGCCAAGCCTCTTCGTTGATTGGCTCACCAACCGAACCTAAAACTTTGAGTGAACTCAAATCTTTTCCTTCTACATATTCCAAACCAAAACCCATCAATGAGCGGATAGCAGTCGGAGCGGTATAAAGGATATTTACTTTGTGTTTTTCTACAATATCCCAAAAACGACCTGCATCAGGATAAGTCGGAACGCCTTCGAATAAAACAGAAATTGCACCTGAAGCCAACGGCCCGTAAACGATATATGAGTGGCCTGTTATCCAACCAATATCTGCCGTGCAAAAATGTACCATCCCCGGCTTATATTGGAAAACATTTTGGAAAGTATAAGCCGCATAAACCATGTAACCACCACAAGTTTGTACTACGCCTTTTGGTTTTCCTGTCGAACCTGAAGTATAAAGAATGAAAAGCGGGTCCTCTGAGTCCATTTCTTCAGCAGGGCAATCGCTTGATACATGTTTTTCCTCTTCTTCCCACCAAACATCTCGGCCTTTAATCATACTTACAGGCGTGCCTGTACGAGTAGCAACAATTACTTTTTTCACCGATGGACAGCCAATGATGGCGTCATCTACGGTGTCTTTCATCGTAATCGCTTTGTTTCCACGCACGGCACCGTCAGTCGTTACAACTGCCACACAAAGCGAATCGTTGACACGGTCGGCGATTGAAGTTGCCGAGAAACCTCCAAAAACTACTGAGTGAATTGCTCCGATTCTGGCACAAGCCAAAACTGCAATTGACAATTCAGGAATCATCGGCATATAAATACAAACTCGGTCGCCTTTTTTCACACCATTACGTTTCAAAACATTGGCGAAACGGCATACACGCTCAAATAATTGACGATATGTAAGTATAATACTTTCTTCATTTGGGTCATTTGGCTCCCAAATTATTGCAGGTTGATTTGGCTTATCTTTTACGTGACGGTCGAGACAGTTTTCGGTAATATTGAGTTTTCCACCTACAAACCATTCGATTTTTGGTTCGCTGAAATTCCAGTTCAGTACTTTTTCCCACGGTTTTTTCCATTCAAAATTATTGGCTGCAATTTGTCCCCAAAAATCTTCGGGACTTTCTACGCTCTTTTTATAAGCTTCTTCGTATTCTTCAAAAGAGTTAATTTTCATTTGGTTAAATATAAAGGTGAATAAATATTTTTTTATTTTGTGATTTAAGGGAATATTTTGAGTTAAAAAGTGTTTTTTAATTCCCCTCCTTTTTTCAAGGGGGTGTCCTGAAAAAGTCGGACGGGGTGGTGAAATCGTCGAATAATCCACCCCGTCAAAATTCGACTTCGTCAGAATTTCCCCACCCCTTCTTGAAAAAAGGAGGGGAAATTACTGTGTGCAAGTATCTAGCCCGTAATCCAAATACTTTTAGGTATTTTACTTAAAGTAAATATTACTAAATAACATATAATGCATGTCAGAATAAACTGCGTTGCGATACCAATACTTGGGTGAATCCATTTAAAATTTATCTGAAATTGACGTGATAAAGTTTTCATCGGAATCAAGTGCATCAAATACATTCCATAGCTATATTTATCTAATTGAGTTGTTAAAGTGGGGAAAATCTCATTATTTAGTAAATTCTTAAAAACTAAAAACGCTGAAATTGACATCAAAATTACCGATGGACTTAAGTAATCAAACAAACTTGATTCGTAAATTTTGTTGTTTGATACAGTCGAGAAATAAATTCCTACAAAAGTAATTATCCAACTTATTAGAAAAACGACCAATGAAATAATACCAACTATTTTTAAGGATAAATTAATTTGCAGATTTCCTAAAAAATAACCTAAAACAAAATAACCTAAATAACCAGAAAAATTCCGAATCTCAAAATTTATTTTAATACCCAAAAACTTTTCAAAATATGGATAAATAGTGCATGTTACAAACCACATTATTAAGAAAAAAATTACTTCTTGATCAGTTGCTTGCACAATCCATCTACTCAATATTGGCGAGAATAAATAGAGCCCCAAAAGCATATAAATAAACCATAAATGCCCCGAACCTCCTGCACCTCCAGTTAGTATTTTTTTAAGAATATCAATAAATTCAGGCTTTGTTTTTTCGGCTGGAATTATACCGAAATAATTTCCCCAAAGCATAAAAATGATTGTCCAAAGCAAAAAAGGAATGAAAATTTTAGAAAACCTTTTGGCAAGAAAATCTGTTAAATTTTTGTATTTTCCTAAGAGCAAGTAACCCGAAAGCATGACAAAAATTGGTACTGCGAATCTTCCGAAAGCATTTGAGGCATTGCAAATCCACCACCAACTATTGGGTATTTTTCCCAATAAGTAAATACCTCCTGCTGCACAATGAAGCATAATGACTGTAAGAGTTGCAAAAACTCTCAAATTAGAAATCCAGATTACTTTGGGCATTTAATTAAATTTTGATTGTCTTTTTTTGTTGTTAAATCTCAAATGAGCAGAGACTCGTCGCCAAAGACGTTGCATGCAACTTTCCCTCATATTACCATTAAATCACCTCAGATACCAACATATTTATTTTTGTCACACAATCACGGGTTGAAAATGGTTTCGGAATGTATAAATTAGCGTAGAAACTATCAGCATTTTCAATATCTTCTTTTTTACTTTTATCATTCAAAAAGACCACTTTTGTCACTTTGGTTTCTCTTCTTCCTCTGATAAATTTACATATTTTGTAGCCATCAACTTTAGGCATCATAGTATCAATAAGTACAATTTTTGGATGTTCTCTTTTTATAATGTCAAAAGCCTCTTCGCCATCTCGGGCTATAAAGACAATATACCCTTCTTTTTTCATTAAAAACTCAAGGGAAAGCAAGATATTTGGTTCATCATCAACGATTAATACTTTTATACTTTTCTGAATGTCCATGATTTTAGCCTTTCTTTAAAAAATGAATTTTTGTTTGGATTAATTCAATGAGAATCGTAAATAGGAAATTTTGAACCTTTATACATTTCACTTTTTACCAAAATTTTTTCCATTAATTAGTCCCAAAATCTATTTTAAAATAGTCAATCCAAGTTCACTTCCATTTGATTATTTTAAGGTTTGGTCATTTGCTTGGAAAAACTCATTAAAAATCAATTTTTGAAACTCTTTTTAAATTCTAAATCCATCCTCACTTAAATTTAAGTTCAAATTGCCATCTACTTAGTACCTAAGAATTTTGTGCATATCTGTTGATAAAAATCAGCTTTTAGTTTGTCTATAGGCTAAAAATGCAAATTAACATCCTAAAATTGCACAGTAAGCAACTTTAATCCTTACGATTTCTTAAAGATTTCAACGAATCATTGAGCAAAATTTTTACTTTTTTGCCTAAAAAGATAATTTTAGCATCTTATGATTATTTTGCTTAAATCAATCTTTTGAGTCGAATTCGCCTTTTAGCGAATAAAAACCGAATGTTCCTAAAGAACCTGCAATCATCGGGCAAAGAATCACCGTGTAAATAATTGCTGGAATATAATTTTCACCGCCTTTGTTCCAAAGCATAATTGCTTGATTTACAATTAGATAATAAACAGCACCAATGCCGATTAATATCCAAACTATTCCTAAAATTCTTTTTATAGCGTTCATTGTATTTATGTTTTAATGTATTAAAAATTTAACATTTACAAAAGAACGTCCAAATTGGACGTTCTTACGAGTACAAATCAATCATTTACTTTATTGTCTTTTCCATCCAAGTAGATTGTTCCGATTACGAAACAAATACCGGCAAGAATTATCGGATACCAAAGACCTTCCAAATATGGTTTTTCAATAACTGGAGCTAAACCTGACTCTGCCGCTACACTATTTACTTTTTGAGCATTTGATACCAAGAAAGTTGCAATGGCAGGAAGTAATCCACCAAAAATACCATTTCCGATATGATAAGGCAATGACATTGAAGTATAACGAATCTTGATTGGGAACATTTCCACCAAAAAAGCAGCAACTGGGCCATAAACCATCGTAACGAATAACATTTGAATAAATACTAACCAAGTAAGTGTCCATTTATCAGTATCATTGATTGTAACTATTTTCTTGGTTTCAATTACAGGCTTACCATCTTTTTCACTGATTTCTACCGCACCATTTTTCAAAGTTTTGGTTTTTATTTCTTTGTAAGTTGTTCCATCAGTAAATGCTTTTGTAAATGTATAAACTGAATCAACTCCACCATTTTTATTTTTTACATTTTCTTTTAATTCAGTTACCTGATTTGCTTTTTCTAGAATTTCTGTTTTGCCTTTTATATCAGCAGTTTCGTACATTTTTGTATAAATTGTGCGATAAGAAAGAATCGCCACCAACATTCCAGCCATCATAATCCACTTACGACCGATTCGATCAGACAACCATCCGAATACTACAAAGAAAGGTGTTCCGAGGCACAATCCCCAAATCATGATGCTATCGACTTGCTCTTTTGGCACGTTCATTATTTTTTCAATGAAAGACATCGCATAAAACTGACCGGTGTACCAAACAACGCCCTGACCCATTGTTACGCCCAATAGAGCCAATAATACAAATTTGAAGTTTAATTTATTTCCGAAAGACTCTTTTAAAGGATTTGTTGATGTTTTTCCATTAGCTTTTGCTTTTGAAAACAAAGGCGATTCGTGCATATTACGACGAATAATATATGAAATACCAACCATCAAGATTGAAGCCAAGAATGGAATTCTCCAACCAAAAGCATCGAAATCTTCTTTGCTTAGAATGGTTTTTGTAAGAGCAATTACAATTAAAGAAACAATCAGGCCAGCTGTAGCAGTAATCTGAATCCAAGAAGTCATATAGCCTCTTTGGTTAGCTGGGGAGTGTTCGGCAACGTAGGTTGCTGCACCGCCATATTCGCCACCAAGAGCAAGTCCTTGAAGTAATCTTAAAAGTAAAACTAATAAAGGGGCAGCTACACCTATAGTTTCGTAGGCAGGTATGATACCGATGGCGAATGTTGCCCCTCCCATCAATAATAATGTTACCATAAAGGTATATTTACGGCCAATTAGATCACCCAAACGACCAAAGAATAAGGCACCAAATGGACGAACAACAAATCCAGCTGCAAAAGTTGCTAAGGTCGAAAGAAAAGCAAGTGTTTCACTTCCTGGCCCAGCTGGAAAGAATTTTGTAGATATAATTGTAGCCAAACTGCCGAAGATATAGAAATCGTACCACTCAATCATCGTTCCTACTGAAGACGCTCCAATTATCGAGAACATCGAACTTTTTTTACTTTCAGACATAATCTTTGTTTTAAAAGGCATTAATATAATTTCTAGGGTTGATAATATAATAATGTAAATGTATTTGGAAATAAGATTCTCATATTTCCTAAGTTTTTCAACTTACCTACTTCAACAGTTTTATCAATTGTATCTTATAAGCAGCCGTTTATTAAAAATAGTTGTAATTAAATTGCACTATTCAAAGATTATTTAATTTAAAAATTGAACAATAAACCATCTATTTTTTAAATCTTTCCCATTTGATGAGCATAAACTTATCACCAAGTTCGGTAACGACCATTCCTGCACCTTTGAGGTTTTCTCGATTGGCATAAAACTCAGTTAATTCCTTATGGTTCATAACTGTATAAGTAGGATGATAAAGGGTCTGTTTCGGAATCTTAACTTGGTATTTTTTCACCCAATTCATTACAGAAACATGGCTTACGCCTAATAAACGCTCGATTTCTCGATAGCTTACGCCTTCGATATACAACTGAAGAGCTTTAATCACATAGTAACTTTCGATGCTTTTACCCATCTTTTCGACGGTAAAGTTATAGCCACAATCTTTACACTTAAAACGTTGACGTTCTTTGATAATACCGTTGCGAGAGATATTATTCGAATCACATTGTGGGCAGTTTGGTAGGCTCATTTCATCTATATATTTTTAGCAAAGATGTACTTTTTAGCAAATATAGATTATTTCAAGAAATTATTTAATTTTCAATTAATAAATTTACTTGTATGACGCAAAAAAGGAGCTATCAAAACAAATTGATAACTCCTTTTTGATCTTTAAAGCTAATATTTAGTGTATTGTTTCAGATAAAACACCTTTGACTTGCGGTATATCATAACGATAAACTTCTTCGATTGAATCTAAATCATCAGGTAAAATCTCCATGATGGTTTTCATTAATCCAGTTTTCAAGTCGAGTACCCAGCCGTGTAGGTGTGGATATTCACCAGCCGCCCAAGCTTTCTGAACGATAGTTGTTTTGGCCAAATTACGGACTTGCTCAGTTACGTTTAGTTCAACCAATCTATCAAATTTTTCTTGAAAATCTTCTATTTTACTTAATTCTTCGTGATGTTTAACGTTTACATCTTTTATATTTCGGATCCATTTATTGATGAGTCCATAATCTTTATTATCCATTGAGGCTTTTACACCACCACAATTATAATGTCCAACCACCAAAATATGCTTTACTTTAAGTACTTCAACGGCATATTGTAGTACGCTTAACATATTTATATCAGTATGTACAACCAAGTTGGCTACATTTCGGTGCACGAAAATATCACCAGGTTGAGTGCCAGTTACTTGGTCGGCAGGCACACGGCTATCAGCACAACCAATCCACAAAAATTCGGGATTTTGATGTGAAGCTAATTCTTCAAAATATCCTTCATCGACACGAAGTTTTTCGGCAGCCCAAGCTTTATTGGCCAATAAGAGTTTTTGATACGATTGCATTGCTTTTTCTATAGTTTATTTTTTTTCTTGAAATCCCTTTAAATTCAACAGTAATATTACGATTTTTAACTTCTTTCTGAAACTCTTCTAAAGTCAAAAATATATCGTGGTCAATAAATGATGCCTTTGATCCATCTATAAAAAGATAGTCACCTTCTTGAAGCGAAAGTAATTTTTGTTTTAATTCTGACTTATTAAAGTAGAAAATATCTTTATTAAATTGAATCAAAACATTTTTTCCATTACGCATAAACGACATCGAGCCTTTATAATTAGTATATAAAATATAGCCCATCGCTACCACTAATCCAATACCAATACCTTTCAATAAGTCAGTAAATACAACCGCAATGACAGTCACCAAAAATGGCACAAATTGGTCTTGACCTTCTTTGAAAACTTCTTTAAAAATTGAAGGCTTTGCCAATTTATAACCAACCATAATTAGTACAATCGCCAAGGAAGCCAATGGAATTTGATTCAGAATAGTTGGAATGGCAAGCGTACAAACTAACAAAATTAGTCCATGAAAAATGGTTGCTAAGTTTGTTTTTCCACCCGCTTGAATATTTGCAGAACTCCTCACAATTACTTGTGTAAGTGGAATTCCACCTAAAAAACCAGACACAACATTACCCGCACCTTGTGCCAATAACTCACGATTTGTTGGCGTAATTCTCGCATCTGGGTCGAGTTTATCAGTTGCTTCCACACTCAACAGCGTTTCAAGGCTCGCAATAATAGCAATTACGACTGCAATTTTCCATACAGTAGGATTTGTAAATGCTGAAAAATTTGGCATTTGAAAGAGATTCACAAAATCATTGACTGAATTTGTTATTGGCAAAGAAACTAAATGGTTGCTTTCGAGATGAAAGAACGACGGCAAAACCGTAAGACCACTATTTAAAACTATCCCAGAAATTACTGCCAACAATGCCCCAGGAATCATGCCAAGTATTGCATGACGTTTTATAAAAGGCTGATCCCATAAAATCATAATACCCAGCGAGATAAGACCAATAACTAACGCTCCTTCATTGAATAGTTCTGTTATTCGTCCTAATTCCGAAAATGTATTTTGACCATCACGTTGGAAAAAACTTTCGTCACCCTCGTAATTTAAATCAATTCCCATTGCGTGCGGAATTTGTTTTAAAATAATAATTATACCGATTGCGGTAAGCATCCCTTTTATCACCGAGGATGGAAAATAATAACCAATAACTCCAGCTTTCAATAGACCTAAGATTATTTGAATTACACCCGCCAATACAACAGCCAATAAAAATGTATCATAAGCTTTAAGTTCAGCTATGGATGTAAGCACTGTTACAGTAAGACCAGCTGCGGGTCCACTTACGCCCAGTTGTGATCCACTCAACGCTCCAACAACTATTCCGCCAACTACTCCAGCAATAATTCCCGAAATAAGTGGTGCTCCAGATGCCAAAGCCACCCCTAAACAAAGTGGTAAAGCCACCAAAAAAACTACCAAACCTGACGAGAAATCAGATTTGATGTAATTAAAATTAAATATTTTCATATAAGAGTTTCTAAACTAAAGATAGTTTATTGTTACGATAAAAGTTCGGAATCGTATTAGGATATAGGCTATGCTGAGACTTATTTTAAGTCAGAACAGCACACAGTATATGTTAAAAAAGTATAAATAATGAAGGCAATTAGGCCTTAGGGGGAGGAGAATCTATCGTTTGATATGGATTAGAAAAATTGCTTGCTACAAAATCGTAGATTGTACTTTTTGATAAAAAATCATTCACATTAAAAAGAAATGAAGGAACTGCAAGAAAGATTTTCTCATCAAAAACTTCTTTAGATAAATCTTCATTTTCGTTACAGTCTTCAATGTCTTGTACTTCAATGTTTGGTTTGAAACTGGTAACACAGTTTATTAAAGTCGAGAATTCGACCGTAATAAGTAGCATCAATAACAAGATTCGCTGAAACATTTATAAACTCTTTTTATATCAAATATTAAATATAATCATGTAAAACTAATAAAAAAACTACTATAGAATAAAAAAGGTTTCAAGTATTTTTCGTTTTGCAAGATAGTTCACAATAATTCTATCATTTCAATTAGCTTAAAATTATAAAATCTCTATTATCTCTTTCGCTAAACTTTCTGAAATAGTTGGGGCTAAGGCCACTCCCATTCCGTTCATTCTAACGCTCAATGATATTCTGTCGTTTAAACACTCGCTTAGAGGTGTTTTGGTTTCATCAAAAGCCATAATTCCACTCCAACGCTCGTCTATTTTAATATTTTTATGTTTCGGAATTATATTTTCATATAAAAGTTGCTCCAACTTATTTTGCACTAATTCGGTCAAAGCAAACTCATCAGTATTTTCAGTCTTAAAATCTAAGTTTCTACCTCCGCCAAACAGCACCCTATTCCTATAATTTCGGAAATAATAATAGCCTTTGTCGAAATGAAACGTACCTCGCCAATTTAAACCTTCGATTGGTTCGGTTATCAAAACTTGACCTCGCCCAGGGTATAAATCAACTTCTGGCAAAAGCTGTTTTGTGAAAGCATTGGTTGTGATACTCAAATGGCTGGCTTCGAAAATCAGTCCATTTTCAACGTATATTTTTACACTATCTATCTCATTATCAAAACTTTGCACTTTTACACCATTAAAGATTCTAACTTTCATTGAATGTAAAGTTTCGGTCATTACATTGATAAGTTTACCACTATGAATTGAACCTTCAACATTATTTTTTATGGCATACTTAAAACCCGAAAATCCAGCATTTTGAATAATATTATCATCTAAAAAAAAGTGATTATCATTTCCAACAATGCTTTTTATGGAATGGTTTAATGAACTAAGCTGCTCTTTTGTTTCCTCAAAAAGATTTTTATCGTTAAATAATTCGGTTCCACCACAATCGTCGAATTCAACCTCCGAACCAAAATATTGAGTAATCTTATTGATGCCTTTATATCGTTTCTCAGACCAAAACATAGCTTGGTCGATACCCATGACTTCAATATTTTCAAGTAGTTCGGTTGGACTTCCAAAGCATGAAAAACCTGCATTTTTGGTACTTGCACCAGTTGGCAAGGTTCCAGCCTCAAGGATAGCTATTTCTATTTTCGGTTGATATTTTTTCAGAAAATAAGCCAACCAAAGTCCCGAAAAACCAGCACCAATGATAATTACATCATATTTTTTCAAAAAAACATCTTTTTCCCAAAAACTAAGCATAATATTGTGATTTCTAAGTTTAGAAACAAAGGATATGAGACATGAGATGCGAGACCTCTCAGCGATAAGATACTCGCAATCGATAATTTATAGTATTTTTATTTGTCGTTTATTATTGTCCTTTAACTTAATTGAGCAAAATTAGAATATTAGAATGGAGAATTTAGAATGATGAATGAAATTATTTTCATTTAAATAAACAATGCTAGAGAAACTACATCAGGCCAATTTAATTGCTCTGCAAATACAAGAAACTGAGATTCAGAAATACGTATTAAAGAATCCACATAAATTAGATGCTGAACTATTGCGTTTGGTGGCTGACCAATGGCTTGCTCGACAAAAAGCCAAACATAAGTTACCATCATGGTTTACCAATCAGCATGTAATTTTTCCACCTCCACTTTCGGTAGAGCAGGCTTCTTCCGAAATTACAGCCAACTATAAAGCAGCTGTTTTTACAAGAAATTTTGGTAGTGATAAATGTGCTGACCTCACAGGTGGTATGGGATTAGATAGCTGGGCTTTAGCAAAAGTGACCGATTCAGTAATTTATATTGAGCAAAACGCCGCTTTAGCAATTGTTTCAAAGTATAATTTTGGCGTTTTAAAACAATATAATATTGAAGTTTTAAACGAAAACTCAGTACTATTTACCCAATCAACGATGGGCGTCGTTCCGCACCAAACAATTACTAATTTCTATATTGATCCACACCGACGAGATAATGCAAAAAATAAAGTTTTTAAGATTGAAGACTGCGAACCGAATCTTCTGGAAATCAAGCATTTGTTACCCAATTTTATGGTGAAATTTTCGCCAATGCTTGATATTAAGTTGGCGATTGAGCAAATACAAAATATTTCGGAAGTACATATTGTTGCCTTTGAAAATGAAGTAAAAGAGCTGCTTTTTGTCAGTGAAAGAAAAAATATATCCACAATTGAAGAGACAAATATTTACTGCATCAATTTTACATCAAATAATGAAAAACAAGTCTTTGATTTTAATTACAAAAACGAAGAAAAAAGCATCGTAAAATATTCACAGCCAAATACTTATATCTACGAACCCAATGCAGCTATTTTGAAAGCTGGGGCATTTAAAAGTATTTCTGCACATTACGACATGGCAAAACTTGCTCCAAATAGCCATTTATATACTTCGGATAAATTGGTGAAGAACTTTGTAGGTCGAAGTTTTATCTGTGAATCGGTCTGTAAATTTGACAAAAAAGAGATTTTATCAAATTTACCTACTCCAAAAGCGAATATAAGCACTCGAAATTTCCCGATAAAGCCCGAGGAAATAAAAAAGAAATTGGGTTTGCAAGATGGCGGAGAATCCTATTTATTTGCAACCGAAAACAACGAAAAACAAAAGATTGTATTGATTTGCAGAAAAGTAGATTTAACATGAATTTTTTAGTAGTAATATTTTGTGACAAAATCATAAAAACAGCCTCTTAAACAGACCATTAAAATTATTAATATTATGAGAAAAGTACTTTTGACAGGCATTTTGTTGGTAGCGAGTTTTGTCGGTTTCGCTCAAACGATTTTGATTGGCTCTGAGATTTTCGGCAAAGACCGCAAAGAAGGATTTTATATGACCATCAACATCGAAAAGAAATTTGTCGAAAAAGATTGGTCGCTTTTTATTTCAAAATATGGCGGGGTAGCACAAAGCAGAGAAGTTTTTAATATTGCATCAGCAAAAATTCCTGATATTTCACCTGACCTAATCAGTTTGACGTCGAAGGTTACTTCTGACCAAAAAGCAAAAACCAAAATTTTTGCATCTTTTGATGTAGATGGTGGAAATACGGTTTCGGAAAACAGTAATTCTTTTATAGGAGTGGAAAAATTCTTAAAAGATTTTTATGCTTTTACAATGCAAAATGAAGATATGAGGTTGGCTGAACGTGATGCTGAAGAATCACAAAAAAACCTAGATCGAGTAATCAAAACGGGTAATAAACTAGCCCGTGACATTGAAAAAAACAAACGTGAGAAAGAAAAACTCCTAAAGGAAATCGAAGAAAACAGAATAGAACTCGAAAAGCTTTTGAAAGACCAAATTGCCAATAAACAAGACCAAGAAAATGCTCGCATTTCATTGGATGAAAAACAAAAAGCATCCAGCATATTAAAAACACGCATTAAATAATATAGTCCGTTAATTATTAACCAAAAGGGCCTCTTGGGTTACGCAAGAGGCTCTTTTGATTTCTAAAGAAATTATAATATCATTATTTCAATAACTATTGTAACTATTAAAAGCGATTCGATGATACAACTTTCATCGTTTGTTATTTTTTATATTTTTGTAGAAAACATACTAGAAATTAATTCTGAGCATTGTATAATATCAAATTATTAAGATTTAAAAACATATTACTTATCACCTAAACCTTAATAGATTAGACACTACGAGTATGACGGAGATAAAAGAAAAGATTCGCTTGAGCGATAGGAAAGACAATAAAGGATGGAAAAAATGGGGGCCATATCTATCTGAAAGACAGTGGGGAACAGTCCGTGAAGATTATAGTGTTTATGGCAACGCTTGGGATTATGTGCCCCATGATATGGCTCGTTCTCGTGCTTACCGTTGGGGTGAAGATGGAATCGGTGGGATTTCGGACAATAAACAGCATATTTGTTTTGCGGTTTCGTTTTGGAATCATAAAGATAAAATTATTAAAGAACGTCTTTTTGGTTTGGCAGGTTCGGAAGGGAATCATGGAGAAGACGTAAAAGAGCTGTATTATTATATAGATAGTACACCGACTCACTCATATATGAAGATGCTTTATAAGTATCCACAAAATGAGTTTCCCTACCGACAAATTGTTGAAGAAAACCAAAAACGTAATCGTCAACAAACTGAATTTGAGATTGAACAAACTGGAATTTTCGATAATAATGAGTATTTCGATATTTTTATAGAATATGCAAAAGCTGATGAAAACGATATTCTAATAAAGATAACGGCTCATAATAGAAATAAAAAAGCTGCGTTTCTTACAATGCTTCCCACGTTATGGTTCAGAAATACCTGGAGTTGGGGGTATGAAGCATACAAAAAAAGCCCAATGATGACAGGAATCGCCAATAATCAGATTGAGGTTTCGCATCAACTTTTAGGAAAATATAAGTTATATACAGAGGGAGCTGACGAACTCGTTTTTTGTGAAAACGAAACCAATATGGAACGAATTTTTGGCAAACCCAATACTGCTATGTTTGTTAAAGATGGAATCAGCAATTATATTTTAACTGGACATCCTACTACAATAAATCCAAATAAGATTGGAACAAAGGCGTCAGCCCGATATACAAAAAAAATTGAAGGTGGTGAAAGTCATACAATCAGACTTCGATTCAGTCAGCACTCTCAAAACCAAAAGGCTTTCGTAAATTTTGATGAAATTTTTGATTTAAGAATCAAAGAAGCCGATGAGTTTTATGACCACATTCAGCAAGATATAAAATCTGAGGAGCAACGCAACATTCAGCGACAAGCATTTGCGGGAATGATGTGGAATAAACAATTTTATTATTACAATATCAACGAATGGCTTAAAGGTGACCCAAAAATGCCTTTTGAGTTTAAAGGCAGGGCTTTACCAAGAAATAATACTTGGAAACACGCCTACATGGCCAATATTTTGTCGATGCCCGATAAATGGGAATATCCTTGGTTTGCAGCTTGGGATTTGGCTTTTCATACGCTTACACTTGCTCGAATTGATGCCGATTTTGCAAAAAGACAATTGGTAGTTGTTCTTCGAGAAAACTATATGCACCCCAACGGACAAATTCCCGCTTACGAATGGAATTTTTCGGATGTAAATCCTCCAGTACATGCTTGGGCAACATGGAAAGTTTATGAAATAGATAAAAAAAACAATGGAGGCATAGGCGATTTGGATTTCTTAGAAAAAGTCTTCCATAAATTACTGATTAATTTTACTTGGTGGGTAAATCAGAAGGATGAAGAAGGGAATAATATTTTCGGTGGGGGTTTCTTAGGGCTTGATAATATAGGAGTATTTGACCGAAACGCACAAATTCCAGGTGTGAAACTCGAACAAGCCGATGCAACTGGATGGATGGCTATGTACACCCTTAATATGCTACGAATTTCGTGCGAGATTGCAATGGGAAAGCCTGTTTATCAGGATATGGCATCAAAATTCTTTGAGCATTTCTTGCATATTGCGGCGGCTATCAATAAGCCAATTAAAGATAATGACTTAGGTCTTTGGGACGAAACCGACCAATTTTATTATGATAAGGTTAATGCTCCAAACGGTGAGACAATCTTTATGAAAATCCGTTCGTATGTTGGTCTTATTCCTCTCTTTGCCGTTGAAATCATTGACGAAGAAATGCTCTCAAAATTGCCAGAGTTCAAGCGTCGTTTAGAATGGGTACTTAATAATCGACCAGATTTGGCTTTATTGATTTCTCGTTGGAACGAACCTGGTAAGGGCGAAACGCATTTACTTTCGCTCCTACGTGGTCATCGTATGAAGATGGTTATCAAACGAATGTTCGATGAAGCTGAGTTTTTGTCTGAATATGGAATTCGTTCGTTATCCAAATCCCATAAAGAAAATCCGTACCAGTTTAATTTACTTGGCGAGATTTTGAGCGTAAAATATACTCCTGCCGAATCAGATTTGAGTATTATGGGAGGGAATTCAAACTGGCGTGGGCCAATTTGGTTTCCGATTAACTTCCTGCTAATCGACTCATTATTAAAGTTTTATACATATTATGGCGATGACTTTGAAGTAGAGTATCCGACAAATTCGGGTAATATTATGTCAATAAAAGAGGCTGCTATTTTGGTTGCAAGGCGATTGATTAATATTTTTCAGATAAACGATGAAAGCCGTCGACCAAATACTGGCGATTTTGAGAAGTTTGATTCAGATCCACATTTCAAAGACTTGCACCTTTTCTATGAATATTTTAATGGTGATACTGGTGAAGGACTCGGGGCTGCACACCAATGTGGATGGACAGGTTTAGTAGCAGATTTGATTCAATATGTGAACGAAAAGTAATGATTGGTTTTGAAAGTCTCTGATTAAAAATCAGATTTTAATCAGAGAACTATAACCTTAACTAACTAAACCTATTACTGGAAAATGAAATTAAAGACAATAAAAAAAGCTTTGATTAATCAGAAACCAGAGCTTTAAAACCTAATTCCATTCTGAAAAACAACTATAACTGTTTCTCACTATAAATTTAATCTAACTTACTTTTGCCTTTCAAATGTAAAATACTGATGCGAAGTATAGTTTGTCCTAAAATTAGATTAAAGTATGATTAAAATGGGCCTTCGCGTTATCGTATTCTATTCCATCCTCTTCTTTGACTACGTTTGTTGAGAAAATCTCTAATTTCTTGACGCAGATTTATCTTTTCTTCAGTATAGCAGCCATTTGAGGTATCGGGTAATTTTCTAAAAATCGGCAAAAAAAGTCCAGCGTATGCACTAATGCCTTTGGGATTACCAATATTTACGATGCCAGCTAAATTTTCTGAGCCTAAAAAGAATGAACCAACACGGACAGAAAGTCCAAAAGTAAGATTTCGATAACCATTTTGTAACGATATCGGAACAGCAAAGTCAAGCCACTTGCTTTCGTAGCGAGGGATAATAGCCAACATCGAAGGTTGATTCATCCCCATTTTTTTTGAATTTCTCAAACTCTGAATCCAGGTTGCATTAATATAGATTTTTTCTGAAATTTTATAGTCAAAATTTGATGAAAGTGCCATTGGCAGTGCCACTACAAAACCATGTTGATAATCTGATTGCCTGATGTTAAAAGCATTATTCATTTGGTAGTATAATCTATCAGGCGAATCTATTTTGTTAAAAGTACCGGGTTTAATCTGCACATTGGTTTTAGCAATCTGAATTACATTTGCAAAAGTAGGATTACTATAATTTATACTACCAACATCAATCAAAGCAACACCGATTCGATACAAATATTTGTTTTTTGTGCCATCCTTTAGCCGTTTTCCCTTTACTTTCACTTCGTATTTATTAAAATCTGGGCGAAATTCGTAAACTGCACCAATATCAAAACCATACCCTTTTCCTGCAGCCAAATTACCAAATAACCAATTAGGTCTAAAGCTAAAGGAATTAATTGCATCGCTCGTTGTTGTGCCGTATGTTCCGATGGCATTTCTAAAATAGACATCCTGTCGTAGGGCATTGGCACTATTGGCATCAACCGTGAAATCTAAATTATCAACTAAATAATGAATATTGATCAAGCCACTCAAGCGTTTCACGGTCAAACCTACCTTAAAAAAGTCTTGGTCTTGCTCTTTTATAACAGCCCCTAAGGTCAACCCCATTTCTGTGTATCCATTCAAATTCATTACTAAATGATTGTTCGCTTGAGTTTTACCGTACAAATCTGGGATTAACGTACCCTTGACCATAATATGTGCTAAATCTGAAGTAGTATTACTCAAATTTGTCAACATCCTTCCTCTTGAAGTAAGCCCAATAGCAAATTTTGATTTCTCAAAGGTATAAACCAAAGAAGGCCCTTTTACATCAGCCGCCAAAAATGCAACTGAGTTTGGTTTATCACGAGCTTCATCAATATATGAGGGTCGAAAACCGACTAAGCCATTTGAAGTACGATATCGATTAGGAACCGAATTGGTTGAAAGTCCAAAAAAAGAATAAGGAGCAGCCCATCCAGCATAATTATTAATGACGTCAATATTGCCACCTCCAAAATTCAAAAATAACTTATAACGCGAATCTGCAATGTTAGCTGGGTTTGCGGCTAAATTATACGTTCCTGCATAGTTACTTGTTGATAATCCGAACCATTGTTGAGAAAAAGAGGTGTAAGTTATAAAAAAAAGACAAAAAAAAATCCTCATTTTTTATTGAAAAGGTCAGGGTTAGGTTAGGGGAACTCCTAAAAATAAAATTAACTACAAAAGTAAATAATTAAAGCCAAATGCTTTTGATTTTTAATAGATTAATCATATTTTAGATTTAAATTTACTCAAAGACCAAAGAAAAACATGAATTACGATTTTAAAAATTACAAAACCGAAAATTTCTTCGATGAAATGATTACCCAGGAAGGAAATTCTCGTATTGGTAATCAGGCTCTAAAGAGTACGATTGAAAATCTTGATTTTGAAAACCTTAAAAACAAACAGAAAGCGGCAGAACGTTCGATGGTCTCGGCGGGTATTACATTTAACGTTTACTCAGAAGATGGTGGAACCGAACGAATTATTCCGATTGACATCGTACCAAGATTGATTGACTCTCTGGAATGGGACAAGCTCGAAAAAGGTTTAGTACAGCGAATCACAGCTTTAAATATGTTTTTACAGGATGTATATAATGAGCAGAAAATTATTCGTGATAGAATCATTCCTCGTGAAATAATCGAATCTAGTAAAGGTTTTTTGGTCGAATGTAAAGGACTTACTCCGCCAAAAGGCGTATGGATTCATATAACTGGTACTGATCTTATCAGAGATAATAATGGAGTTTTTACAGTTCTCGAAGATAATTTACGTTGCCCGTCAGGTGTTTCATATATGCTAGAAAATCGAGAGTTATCGAAGCAGACCTTCCCTGATGTACTTTCTCAAACCAATGTTCGTTCAATTTCAGAATATCCTGCAAAATTACTCGAAGTATTGAGCTATATTTCGGGTCGCCCCGACCCTACTGTGGCGGTTCTTACTCCAGGAATTTATAACTCAGCTTACTTTGAGCATTCATATTTAGCCCAACAAATGGGGGTTGAGTTAGTTGATTACCGCGATTTAGTCGTTGTTGGCGATTACCTAAAAATGCGTACTACTAAAGGCTTCAAGACAGTTGATGTACTTTACCGAAGAATTGATGATACATTCTTAGATCCAAAAACCTTTAATCCGCACTCATTAATTGGTATTCCAGGATTATTTGATGTTTATAGAAAAGGAAACATTGGTTTGGCGAATGCTCCAGGCACTGGTGTAGCTGATGATAAAGTAGTTTATGCTTACGTTCCTAGCATCATCAAATATTATTTGGGAGAAGATGCAATTATTCCAAACGTCGAAACTTTTCTGTGTGAAGATCCCAATTCAATGAAGTATGTATTAGAAAATATAGAAAAACTGGTAGTAAAAGAAGCCAACGAAGCAGGTGGGTACGGAATGTTGATTGGTCCGAAAGCAAGTAAGGAAGAACACGAGAAATTCAAAGTTTTAATTCAATCAAATCCAAGAAATTATATTGCCCAACCAACAATCTCTCTTTCTCGCAGCCCTTGCTTAGTTGAAGATGGACTCGAAGGTCGCCATGTTGATTTACGCCCTTATATACTTTACGGAGATGGTATTCACGTAACACCAGGTGGACTAACTCGTGTTGCGTTGAAAAAAGGTTCTTTGGTAGTGAATTCCTCACAAGGTGGAGGAAGTAAAGACACATGGGTACTTAAATAATTCTGAGTTTTGATTTCTGAGTTCTGAGTTTTTTTGTATTTTTGCAACTTAAATAAAATTGTGAGTTAATTTAGCACTCAGAATTGTAAACTTTTAAAATGAATATTACACGCTTCTCAACTTTAGTGGCTATTGTGATTTTGGCAGCCATGGCCAGATTCATTCCACATCCATTTAATTTTACACCAATTGCAGCTCTTGCTTTGTTTGGTGGAGCATATTTCACCAATCGTTGGCAAGCACTTCTTGTACCAATGGCTGCCATGTTATTGAGCGATACAATTCTCGAAATCACCACAGGATGGGGTTTTCACTCAGGAATGATTACCGTTTATGCCGCCTTTTCACTGGTTTCAGTTTTAGGAATGATTTTACTTAAAAATGTAAATCTTACTCGCACAATTTCAGCGTCATTAATAAGTTCTTTGATTTTCTTTTTGATAACAAATTTTGCTTTTTTATACCCTGAATCATTAATAGCTGACCAAATTACAGGAACTTATCCTCATAATTTAAGTGGCATAATGTCGTCATACATTGCAGGTTTGCCATTTTTGAAAAATCAAATCTTGGGAGATTTATTCTACTCAGGAGTTTTATTTGGCGGATTTGCTCTTTTGCAAAAGAAATTTGAAACATTGAAAATTGCTTAATTCGAAAATATATACCAAAAAACGAGTATAATATTAAAAATAATATACTCGTTTTTTTATGTCTTTTTAAATAATCTGTCTTTTTCTACAAAATAACAAACTCAACTCTACGATTCTTTTTGCGACCTTCTTCGGTATTGTTATCAGCAATCGGTTTTATATCACCATAACCTTTAAATTGAATTCTAAAACCTGCTATTCCCTTGCTAATCAGATATTCTCTAATATTGTAAGCACGTTCGAGCGAAAGGCGTTTATTTTGTATCGGGTCGCCTACATTGTCGGTGTGTCCTTCAACAATAATAGTTAATTTAAGGTCATCTTTGAGCATTTTTAGTAAGCCATCAAGTTGTGCATACGAATCGGGTAAAAGTCTTGATTCACCAATTTCAAAGAAAACTTTATCAAGTCTAAATTTATTTTCTTCAATTTTTATTGGACTGTTTTCTTTTGTTTCTTTTTTCGCAACCTCAATTCTAGGTTCTATTTTCGGAGCTTCCTCTTTTACAGGATCTGACTTTTTTACAACTTTTTCAACTGGAATTAGGTAAATACTCTGGGAAAACTGTTGACTTTTATTAGTTTTCGATAAATCCATACTTTCTTGAGCATTTTCATAACCTTTAGCTGATGCTATAAATGTATAGGCATCGGGCTTGATTTTGAATGAATATTCTCCTATTGAATTAGTTTTTGCCGAATCTGATTTTTGAGCATCAAAATCAAAGCGATATATTACTTGTCCCGAAATTGGATTATTGGTTTTTGCATCAATTAATTTGCCTTTTATAGTTACTAAGATTTCACCATCTTTTTCTGGTTCTTCACTTTTCTTAGCAACTACTGGCGGTGGAATAAATGGATTATTGATATGAACACCATAAAAATTCCAATATTGATGACTTTCTTCGGGGCGATTTTTACCTTCAATCAGGTTAAAAGTTTCAATACCCGCATCGAGTTTCTCAAAATAAACCGTGAAACGATATTTTTCTTTAGGATTAACATTCATTTCTTCAGGCAATTCCGAAATTCCGGTACATTTAATGTATTTGAAACGTTTGCCATTTCCATTCAAATAACTTTTTGGATTGAAAGAAATAGTATAATTTGAACTTGATTGATTTTGATTGGGAAAAGGAAACTGAAATTGAAAAGAATTATTTTTCCGCTGAGAAACTTGATAACTGAAAGATACGACTGTATAAATACCCCGAATTTCGACTTTGGTAATGTCGGTTTCATAACTAGTTTGGTCGTCAATTTCGGGCATTTTAGTAATTAATTGACCAAAAGTATTCAGAAAAGATAAAGTTAAGATAGTTATTAGTAGTTTTTTCATTGTTTTTATATAGAATTCATTGGAAAAAAAACGAATGTAGCGTTTTTTTAGTTTATATATAAGTGTTAATTTTTGTTAAAAAGATTTCAATGAAAAAACTAAACGACCTTCTCCAACTTGGCGACCCACGCTTATATGAAGTATGTGAACCAATCTATGAGTATGAACTACCCCAAGTTAAAGAATGGGTGGCGGATTTACATAATGTAATGGAGGAAATAAGAGAAAAATATCAATTTGGCAGAGGAATAGCCGCTCCGCAAATTGGAATCATGAAGCGTTTGATTTATTTGAATTTGGATAAACCTACGGGCGGCGTTCCGCAAGTAATCATCAATCCAGTTTTAAAAAACCTCAGTGAGGAGATGTTTGAATTGTGGGATGATTGTATGTCTTTTCCTAATTTATTGGTAAAAGTTAAACGCCATAAAGTGTTAACCATCAATTATCTAAATGAAAATTGGCAACCTCAAATTTGGCAAGTTGAAGATGCTATTTCTGAGCTTATCCAGCATGAATATGACCATCTTGATGGCGTTCTTTGTACTATGAGAGCCATTGATAATCACTCTTTTAAATGGCGACCAACGCCTGATTAATAATCTTGAATGGTCAATTTTATTTAATAAAATAGATTTTATAAAAGTTCCCCCTAGGTGATTTAGGGGTGTTTTTGTAAAAGCACCAACCATGCTTCTTTTACCTCATTTTTATTTAATAAATTAGCTGCTTCGGTGTGTAAGAGATTTTCAAGAAATGCACAGCAAAACATCACTTGTTCTATGATATTTTTCATTGTTTCTGTTGCTCGATAGGCTTCGATTTCTGTTTGTGTTGGCAAATTTTCCATATTGCCCAATTGACCTAAATGATTGCCTGTCAAAATTTTAGATAATCGAATATTTGCTGGAATGGTGTCATAACCAATACCGATTTTCGTTATCGGTTTTTCTACTTCAAATATAGATATTTCATTGGCACGCACGTACCAATCTCCACCCATACGTGCTATCCAATCAGTTTTTTGTTGGTCGATTTTGCCATTTTCTCCGATAATTTCTGAAGAAAAGTGAGCTAAAATAACCTCGCAAATTACTAAATTCATCGTTCCAAACTGCTTGATTTCAAGAACTTTGCATTCAAATTGAGCTTTTGATTCTTTTAATCTTGGAGGCGTCACAAAAACCGATTTTTCTTCTCTAAAGCCCGCCTTGTTAAACTCATTAGTACCCCTTGGAAACTCAACACTCGAAAGAGACATTTGTTGTACCATCGCATAATCTACCATGTTGATTACTACTTCTGGTACTTCTTCAAGATTAAGAATTGTATCTTTTTTAGAGCCATCTCTACCTCGATTGTTTGGTGAAAAAACCAAAATTGGAGGATTAATACCCATAATATTGAAAAAACTAAATGGACTCAGATTAACATTACCCAATTTATCAACTGTGCTTGCAAAAGCAATCGGTCGAGGAGCGATAGTACCAGTCAGGTAACTGTAAAAAACTCTAGAATCTAATTCTTTTGGGTTGAGAGTTAACATATTTTTCTGGAAATTATTTGTATTCTCTTCAAAGCAGCTTTGTTTGGTTCAAAAAGACAAGATTCATTTTTTCAAGGAGAGGAATTTTAAAATAATCAATCTATTTGAATATCTGCAAACAGATGTATGTTAAATTAAATTATCCTCCCCACGACCTCCCCAAAACCAACTCTTTTGCCTTCTTTTTCACAAAAGCCACTCAAAATAAGTTCATCCCCATCTAGGAGATAAGTTCAAGTTTCGCCATCGGCTAAATTAATTGGATTTTCCCCAGCCCAAGTAAGTTCGAGCAATGAGCCATAAGTATTTGGTTCTGAGCCACTTACTGTGCCAGATGCCAATAAATCACCAATTTTCAGATTACAGCCATTTACTGTATGATGAGCTACTTGTTGAGCAATATTCCAATACATCATTTTAAAATTGGTTCGAGAAATAGTATTTTTATTCAAACTAACATCTAAATTTATATCAAAATTTCGCTTACCATCAACTACTAAACAAGGTAAAGGCACTGGTTCTTGTTTCGGACTTTCTACCCGAAAATCTTCTAATGCTTCGAGCGTAACAACCCATGGTGAAATTGAAGAAGCAAAGTTTTTACCTAAAAATGGCCCCAATGGAAGTGTTTCCCAACGTTGAATATCTCGTGCTGACCAATCATTGAAAAGTACAAGTCCGAAAACATATTCTTCTGCTTCGGTGGTACTTATGCTATTACCATGCTCCGAATTTCTCCCGATGATTGCACCAATTTCTAATTCAAAATCTAATTCTTTTGTTGCACTAAAAACAGGGATTGGTGAATCCAGTGGTTTATATTGACCATAAGGCCGATGAATTGGGGTAGATGAAATCACAATCGAACTTGCACGACCATGATAAGCAATCGGTAAATGTTTCCAGTTTGGATAAAGTGGGTTATCAGGACGAAAAATTTTTCCTGCATTTGTCGCATGTTCGATGCTCGAATAAAAATCGGTATAATCACCAATTTTTACTGGTAAATATATTTTTACATTTTCAATTTTATGAAAAACATGGTCAAAATACCTTTTTAGAGGAGAATTTTCTTGAATTAGCCATTCTTGAAGCTGAATCCTTACAGCATTTTTACGTTTTTTACCAAGTCCAATAAAAGGATTTAGGCTCGACTGAACAGATATTTCGAGGAATGTTTAGTAAGCCCAATTTTCGGGTCTGCTCTAAATCAATGACATAATTACCGATGCGGACACCAACTTGTGGTTTTTTTTTGTGGGCACTAAAAATTCCGAAGGGAAGATTATATATGGAAAAATCGCTATTGGATGATATATCGAGCCAAGTAGTCATTGTTTATTTATTTACAAAATTAGTTTACTAAAATTAGCTTAGAAACCAATTTCGCAAACTGTCAATTAATTGTCAATCACATTTTTGTGAATCGTATCCATGATTCTGACCAAATGTTCATAGTCTTCATCAGATAAAGTTCCCCAGGATTTTCTGCGAATTTCCCCGATAACAATTAAAGCATTCTGATGTAAATTTGCCCCTTCTTCGGTCAAATAAATATTAAATTTTCTGCGGTCATCATCAGCCATTTGGCGACGAATCAAGCCTTTTTCTACTAATAAATCTAAGATTCGGGTAATAGTTGGTGCATCTTTTGCTGTATCAACTGCTAAATCATTCTGACTAATTCCAGCCTTAGGTTTAATGTGGTCAATCACTACCCATTGGTCAACAGTAAGATCGATACCTCCATCGGTGAGCCCTTTTTGCATGAAACTACGAATCCTTTTGATGGTTGTATCAATCTTGAAATAGTACGAACGCTTATCTGAATGTGTCATTTAATATATATTCAGTATTTACCTAATTTATATACTTTGAGTTTACAATCAAAAATTACATTAAATTGGCAAACTTTTAAAGTTTTGCAAATTAAATTCGGTGTAAAGCGTAAAATCGAAAGTATTAATATTACAAAAATATTACAAAAGTAGAAAAAACCTTCAATTATTGATACACTAATAATTGTCTTTCTAAAATTTCTTCAAAATTTCTGAGAGATTCATACAATTGTTCGTAAGATTCTATCACAAAATACTTTTTCTGGTATGCATCAATTTTTACCTCTGTTCGCAAAATTTCATCAACGGAATAGTCTACTCTTTCGGGTATTCCACTAAATAAACTGTAAACACTTTCGCCACTTGAAGAAATAATACCACCTCCGAAAGTTTTCAGTTGATTATTTTCACGAATCAGCCCAAACTCTACTGTAAACCAATATAGTTTTTGCAATAGTTTCACTGCTTCTTCATCATTTATATATTTGAGAGAGATTGTGCTAAACTCAGCCAAAAAATCGCAGAAAGATTGATTAGTAAGTAGCGGCACATGTCCAAAAGTGTCATGAAACATATCTGGCTCCTCCAAATATTCCAATTGCTCCATTGTGCGAAGCCAATTTGAAGCAGGGAATTTTTTATCTGCTAAATGCTCAAAAAATTCTTTGATTGGCACTAAACCTTCAACTGCCACCACTGACCAGCCAGTAAGTGCTTGCAAGCGAGGGTTAGTATCATGTTCAAAATCTGGAATATGGTTAGCTACAAAACCTGCCTTTTCTATCCCATCCAAATAAGCTACGCTGGCAATCGCAGGTAATTTCTGCATCTGCCGCTGGAATAACATCTGCCAAACTTTTTGGTCATCAGGTGTGTATAAATTAAATTTTTGATTCATAGCATTAATGATTGAATAAGAGATTGATAGAATTATAAGAAAGCATTTTCTTATTCAATCATTTTATCATACAAAATTCTTTAAAGTGTTCCTCTCAAAACCTGTTCACGCTCAATTGCTTCAAAAAGTGCTTTGAAATTTCCTTTTCCAAACGATTTTGCACCTTTTCTTTGAATAATCTCAAAAAACAATGTTGGACGAGGTTCAATAGGTTTCGTAAATATTTGTAGCAAATAACCTTCTTCATCTCAGTCAACCAAAATTCCAAGCTGGCATAGTTGTTCAATTCCTTCATCAATATCGCCAATTCGAGCTATCAATTCTTCGTAGTAACTTTCAGGAACTTGCAGGAATTCAACGCCATTATCCCGCAAATGAATAACTGTGGTAATAATATCTTCGGTTGCAACTGCTATATGTTGTACTCCAGCACCAGCATAAAAATCAAGGTATTCTTCCACTTGCGACCTCTTTTTTCCTTCTGCGGGCTCATTGATTGGAAACTTAATACGACCAATTCCGTTAGACATTACCTTGCTCATCAATGCCGTATATTCGGTCGAAATATCTTTATCATCGAAGCTTACCAATTGGTTAAAACCCATTACCTTTCCATAGAAATTTACCCATTCATTCATACCATTCCAGCCTACATTTCCGACAATATGATCAACGTACTTTAAGCCAGCTGATGAAGGCTTATATTTTGGCTTCCACGATGAAAAATTTGGCAAAAAAGTACCTTTATAATCACTTCTTTCTACGAAAACATGTACAGTATAACCGTAAGTATGAATTCCCGAACGAACAACTTTACCAAATTCGTCTTCTTCAATGATTGGCTCAAAATATGATTTAGCACCACGAGAAATTGTTTCCAAATAAGCATCACGAGCATCATCTACCCAAAGAATAACTTTAACACCATCACCATGTTGATCGATTTGACGTCCAATTTCAGTTCCACCATGAAGGGGAGAGGTGAGAATTAATCGAATTTTACCTTGTTGAATAACATAGCTTTCACGGTCACGAAGTCCAGTCGCAAGACCAGCATAAGCCAAAGGCTGAAATCCAAAACTTGTTTGGTAATAATGTGCCGCTTGTTTGCAATTTCCGACATACAACTCAATATAGTCGGTGCCATTGATAGGCAAGAAGTCATTGATTTGTTTAATGCTATTTTGTGTTTCTTGAAGTAACATTTTTTTGGTATTTAACATTTCAATGCTAATTGCCGGAAAAAACTGCATTTTAATTAATAAATTATTGTATTAGTTAATAATTAGAATTTGCAGCTTTTTGGGAATCCTTATGTGCTTATAAAAACTTGCAATTTGATTTTTTTAATTGTTGTAACAATATTTGTTACGCTTACAAAATTATTAAATATAATTGTCATAACAATTATATTTAATAATATATTTTTATTTAATGGTATTAAAGTAAGATATTAGATCAGAATTCCAGTAGAAGTAATAAGATAAAACAGCGAGGCGTATCAAATACGCCTCCTTCATATTTGTAGAAGAGTACTAGTTTTGAAGTAAATTATTTAACCAAAGTAAAATCATTTCGAAAACTTCAAGTTTTTCAGGTTCGTTATGTGTTTCGTGATATAAGCCTTTAAGAGAAATAAAAGTTGCGATTTTACCTGCTTTTTCCGCAAAAAGTTTGCTACCTAGATGCGAAGTAAGTCGGTCGGAAGTGCCGTGGAAGACTAAGGTCGGAATACTTAATTTATCAGCATTATCAATTGCCCACTGACCAGTTTCTATCATTTCAATACCCATTATGGCTGAAACTTTATCATGCACTAATGGGTCTTCGTTATATTTTTTCACTTCTTCAACATCACGAGAGATAGCCGAAGAATCTAGGCCACTACTCAAACTTAATGAAGGAAAAATACCTTTCATCAGTCGGCCGATGGTAAGCGTAATTTGTGAAGGTTGAAATGCCAATTGAAAATAGGGTGAAGACAAAATTGCTCCAGCGATTTTAGGTTGACGACGAAGCAGATAATTAGCTATTAAATTTCCGCCCATGCTATGTCCAAAAAGTATTTGTTTAGCGTTAGGAAAATGTGTTGAAACAGCTGTCAATAAGGCATCTACATCATTCATGAAAGTATCAAAATCGGGATAATGTCCACGTTTACCATCCGATTTCCCATGTCCACGATGGTCGCAGCCGATTACGGCATAGCCATTAGTCGCAAACATTTCAGCAACATGATTAAAGCGATTGATATGTTCGCCCATGCCGTGCATCATACAAATGACGGCTTTTGCAGGCAAATTACTTTCCCATTTTTTGCCGTAAATATTAAGTCCATCGGAAGTTTTCCAAGATAATTCGGTAACGTTCATATTATTGATTGAATAGGTTTAAGGCATAAATATAGATAAATATCACGATATTTTGCAGTAAGTTTGTGGGTTGGTTTGGTTTCTATATATTTGTCAGGAAGAATAAGTGAATAGCAATTTAAAATGATTGAAATAAAAGGAAAAATACTGTCAAATTATAGATTCATAGACTTATTTGCAGGAATAGGAGGATTTCATATTGCTTTATCTTCATTTGGTGCAAAATGTATTTTTGCTTCGGAGTTGGATAAATTTGCAATTGACACTTACATTGAGAATTTTAATATTGAACCTTTTGGAGATATTACTACAATAAAAGAGCAAGAAATTCCTCAGCACGACATCTTATGTGCTGGATTTCCTTGCCAAGCATTTTCAATTTCTGGGAAGCAAAAAGGTTTTGACGATATTAGAGGTTCTCTTTTCTTTGATATTGCTCGTATCACCGCTTTTCATAAACCCAAAGTTGTGTTTTTAGAAAATGTAAAAAATCTAATCAATCATGATGAAGGACGTACTTTAAAGGTAATTGTAGAAACGCTTGAAAAACTAGATTATACTGTATTCAGTAAAGTCTTAAATTCAAGTAACTTTGGTTTGCCACAAAATCGAGAAAGAATATATATTGTAGCATTTTTAAAAAACATTGATACTACAAATTTTTCGTTTCCATCGCCAATAAATGAAGCTATTTCTGTTAATGAAATATTGGAAGAAAATTCTCCATATATTAAGTTTATTCAGAGAAATGATATTGAGATGTACAAAAACTACAATTTTCAAGATACATTATTTGGAAAAATAGCAATAAATAAACCTCTTCAAATTGGTAAAGTGAATAAAGGCGGACAAGGCGAACGCATTTACGATACCCGTGGTCATGCGATTACACTTTCGGCTCATGGTGGTGGTATTGGTGCTAAAACTGGACTATATCTAATTGGTGGTAAAATTCGGAGACTAACCCCAAGAGAATGTGCAAGAGTGCAAGGGTTTCCCGAAGATTTTAAAATTAACAAAAATGCTTCACAAGCATACAAACAATTTGGAAATAGTGTTTCAATAAATGTATTACAAAAAATACTGATTGAAGTTCAGAAAATAATAGGCAAAAATGAACAAAGAACAATTAAAAGGTTCGCAGACAGCAAAGAATGGGTTTCTTAATGAAGATGACATTGTCAGTAAATTTAACAATTGGATTTTTGATGAAGACGCTCAAAAATGGCTTTTGATAATGGAATATGATTTTTCTAAAATTGAATATATGAAAGCTGTAAAATTGAGTGGATTTAAAACCGATGTTCAAGTTCAGATTATAATTAAACTAAAAAAAGCAATTGATGTTCAAAATTTACAAGTAAAACTCGTGAGTAATCCTAAAGGATTTAATCAAATAGATAAAAGATGGGTTGATAAATACGTTGAAATGTGGAACATTCCAGCCGATATTTCTACTATCTTAAAAAGATATACAGGTGAAATCAAACCAAATGTTCTTACTCCAAAGGATAAAAGAAGAATGTTTGCTAATGAATTCACTGAAAAAGAACAAAGCGACATTTTACTTTGGCTAAATAATAATCAATCGCTCATTGTTTCTGATATTCTTAAAGGAAGAGGTCAATTTGCTGCCGAATGGATACTGGTTGCACAAAAAACAAAGTTAGATTCACGATGGATTTTGAAACCACTGAATTTTTGTTTAAATTCTTTTGGTAACGATAATGTATAAATGACAGAAAGAGGGAATTTCAAAATCGGTAAAATTACGATGCAAAGAAAAGGTGGTGATGGTGGTAGAAATACAGCAAATATGCTACAATTTAAGCTAAATCCTGCTGAATTATTTGAAACAGAATAAATCTAAAAACAATACATACACTTCAAAAAACAACAAAACCAATGAAACAAGTTTTAAAAACACTTAAAATCGACTCACTCAACAACGGAATCAGTACCGGCTTAGAAAGTTGGACAGGTGGCGGAAGTTTAATTAGTTCATATTCGCCAGTAGATGGTGAGTTGATTGGACAAGTAAACCAAGCAAATAAAGAAGATTACGACAAAGTGATTAAAAAAGCCAATGCTGCATTCAAAACTTGGCGAACCGTTCCTGCTCCTAAACGTGGTGAAATCGTGCGTCAAATGGGCAATGCACTGCGTGAAAATAAAGACGCATTAGGGCGATTAGTTTCCTACGAAATGGGCAAAAGTCTGCAAGAAGGTTGGGGCGAGGTGCAAGAAATGATTGACATTTGTGATTTTGCTGTTGGGCTTTCTCGCCAATTATACGGCCTTACGATGCACTCTGAGCGTCCGCAGCACCGAATGTATGAACAATGGCATCCGCTCGGTATTGTTGGTATCATTTCAGCATTTAATTTCCCTGTGGCGGTTTGGTCATGGAATACCATGTTGGCATGGATTTGTGGCGATGTTTGTGTTTGGAAACCTTCCGAAAAAACTCCGATGACTGCTATCGCTTGTCAGAATATTATTCAAGAAGTTTTACGCAAAAATGAAATTCCTGAAGGCGTTTCTTGCTTAATTATTGGTGATAGAAATGTAGGCGAATGGCTTTCAGATGACCCAAATATAGCCCTGATTTCAGCAACTGGTTCTACTCGTATGGGCAAAGCTGTTGGGCAAGCTGTAGCAGCTCGTTTCGGTAAAAGTTTGTTAGAACTCGGCGGAAACAATGCCATTATTGTTACTCAAAATGCTGATTTAGAAGTAGTTATTCCAGCGGTAGTTTTTGGTGCAGTCGGCACTGCGGGGCAACGTTGTACAACTACTCGACGTTTATTTTTGCACGAAAATATGTTTGAAGAAGTAAAAAATCGTTTAGTAAAAATCTATGCTCAACTTCGAATCGGAGACCCTCTGGATATGAATAATCACGTTGGGCCATTGATTGATATTGATGCTGTAAATAATTATAAATCAGCAATTGAAAATATTCAAAAAGAAGGCGGAAATGTGCTTTTTGGTAATGAAGTTTTAGAAGGAAACGGCTTTGAATCAGGATGTTATGTAAAACCAACAATAGTAGAAGTAACTAGTCAAACGCCAACGGTTTGCCACGAAACATTTGCACCGATTTTATATTTAATAAAATTTAAAACCCTAGACGAAGCCATCGAACTACAAAATGCCGTTCCGCAAGGACTTTCGTCGTCAGTATTTACCTTAAATATGCGTGAAGCAGAGCAGTTTTTATCTTACGCTGGTTCGGATTGTGGCATTGCTAATGTAAATATTGGAACTTCAGGAGCGGAAATCGGCGGAGCTTTTGGTGGAGAAAAAGAAACAGGTGGCGGTCGTGAAAGCGGCTCAGATGCATGGAGGAATTACATGAGAAGACAAACAAATACCATCAATTATAGTACGAAACTACCTTTGGCTCAGGGCATTAAGTTTGATTTGTAGCCCCCCTGCCCCCAAAGGGGGAGTAAAGTCACCTAACTTTCAGAGGAATTTTAATTTACAACATACCATTGGTATTTGTAAAAAGTTCCACCTATGGGGGTTAGGGGCTTGATCTTAAATATCTAACGAGGAATTATCATTTACAACTTACTATTGGTATTTGTGAAAATTTCCCCCTCTGCGGGTTAGGGGGCTTTGTCTTAAATATATAACGAGGAATTTTAATTTACAACATACAATTGGTATCTGTAAAAAGTTCCCCTCTGGGGGTTGGGGGGCTTTGTTTTAAATATATAACGAGGAATTTTAATTTACAACATACCATTGGTATTTGTAAAAAGTTCCCCCTCTGGGGGTTAGGGGTCTTTGTCTAAATATCCAACTTCGTTTCATTCTTAATCTCACTCATCACAAAAGTGCTGTGTGTGCTACCGATATTTTCGAGTGAAGCCAGTTTATTCATTAAAAAACTTTGGTATTCACGCATATCTTCTACTACTACCTTTAACATAAAATCGTATTCGCCAGAAATATTATGACATTCGATTACTTCATTCAG
Source organism: Emticicia agri (assembly GCA_945860265.1). Classification (GTDB taxonomy): domain Bacteria; phylum Bacteroidota; class Bacteroidia; order Cytophagales; family Spirosomataceae; genus Emticicia; species Emticicia agri_A. The sequence goes on from CAMAQF010000020.1 coordinate 34,053, forward strand.
TTTCACAATTTCCATCACAAACTTTTTTCCTGCTTCTTGGGCATGTTCTTTTAGGCGAATATTACAAAAAACCATCAAGTCTTTACCTACTTTTTCACGGTCAATAACTGCTACGTATTTTTTTATAACACCATCATTTTCCAATCTTCTCACACGCTCATACACAGGTGTAGGAGAAAGATTCAATCGAGATGCCAGTTCTTTGGTTGTCAGGTGTGCATTTTCTTGAAGCGACTTCAAAATTTCGCGGTCAGTATTATCTAATTTTTGCATAGACAAAATGTCGTTTTTTTCAAATATTTATACCAAAATTAAAAATTAAAACCGTAGAAAACAACGACCCACTAGATAATTTATCTATTTATTGTAAATTATTTAAAAAATCAATCTTTAAATCGTACTTTTGTAAGATAAATTTTGTTTAAAACCTGATGTGCTTATTTTTAAAATACAATGTGTAAATTTGTTTAATATTGGAATTTAAAATGAAGAAATACAATGACAGCAACTCAAAAACCATTTTCAAACATTCAATTAGAGCTTTTAAAATTATTCCCTCATAATCTAAACGAGAGTGATGTGAAAGCCATAAAAAAAATGCTCGCAAAATATTTTATGGAAAAAGCCATTACAGAAGCAGATAAAATTGCCGAAGAAAAAGGATATACTTCTTAAGTAATGATGAGTTGGTTAAATGAGGATAATCAATGAAAAGAATCGTTATTGATACAAATGTTATTGTTGCTTCATTAGCTAAACGTTCACTCATTCACTAGATTATTGAAGATTTGTTAGCTGAAAAATTTATTCTCTGTGTCAACGAAGATATTTTATTGGAATATGAAGAAATATTAAAAAGAAAATATTCAGTTGCAGTTGCAGATAGTTTTTTGTCAGCATTGAAAGAGTTAGATAATGTTGTTTATACAGGAGTTTTCTATCCCCTTGACTTAATAAAATTAGACTATGATGACAATAAATTTGCTGATTGTGCTTTTGCGGGAAATGTAGATTTTTTGATTACAAACGATAAACATTTGAATAGCCTAAAAACACTTGATTTTCCAAAAATCAGCGTCATGAATATTGTGGAGTTTGAAAGGTACAGTAAAGGTGGATTAACTGCAAAAACTATACTTGGCGACAACTACAAAATAGAAGTTGATAGCGAAGGAATTACAATTTTTTATGGAGACGAATTAGATTCTCAATATGAAATACCAAGTGGAATGTTAACAGAAGTTGACTCCGATAATTATTCATCTATTATTTCAGAATTAGAAGGAAAACAATGGATTCAAGATAAAGTAAATCTACTCTACGATTTGGCAGAAGTTATTCAGTTCTCTTTTCCAATAAATATCATTGACTGGATTCATACTTTTAATATTGTGGCATACATAAAATATATTTAAAAACCTCAATCACTTGATAAAACAGCAATTCTTGGCTCAAAATCGGCAATTAATTTTATTAAAATAATTATTGAGGAAGAAAAGAATGCTGATTTTATGAAAGATTTGAAAGAAGGGGTCATAAATGAATTGAGAAAACGAACCATAATATAATACAAATATTAATGAAATTAGAAAATCCTAACATCCGAGAAATACTAAAAGATAGAATCCTAATCCTTGATGGTGCAATGGGTTCGTTGATTCAAGAATACAAGTTATCAGATGCTGATTATCGTGGCGAAAAATTTAAATATTTTCCGCATGAAGTAAAAGGCAATAACGATATGCTTTCTATCACGAAACCAGAAGTTATTAAGGAAATTCATGCCAAATACTTTGAAGCAGGAGCCGATATTGCCGAAACTAATACTTTTTCGGGAACGTCAATCGCTATGGCCGATTATCACATGGAAGATTATGTGTATGAATTAAATTATCAATCTGCCAAAATTGCCCGTGAAGTAGCCGACGAATTCACCGCTGAAAATCCGTCGAAACCTCGTTTTGTAGCTGGTTCAATTGGGCCAACCAATCGTACGCTTTCGCTTTCGCCCGATGTAAATGACCCTGGTTTTCGTGCCATTACTTTCGATGAATTAGTTGAAGCATACTATGAACAAATCCAAGGTTTGGTCGATGGTGGTGCTGATCTACTTTTGGTAGAAACCATCTTTGATACGCTCAATGCAAAAGCCGCTCTTTTTGCAATTGATTTATTTGCTTTTGATGTAAAACATAACTCCATAAAACCATTGAAAAGCAAATCAATGGAACAGCAAACTAGAACAGATTTACTGAGTTTTGTAGAAAAAAACATTCCAGTAATGGTGTCGGGAACAATCACCGATGCATCTGGAAGAACCCTGTCAGGACAAACAACTGAGGCGTTTTTGACTTCCGTTTCGCACATAGATTTATTATCAGTTGGCTTAAACTGTGCATTAGGAGCAGATTTGATGCGTCCGTATGTACAGATTTTGGCAAATGAAGCTCCCTTCATGGTGTCGGCTCACCCCAATGCAGGTTTACCAAACGAAATGGGTGAATATGACCAGTCTCCGGCCGAAATGTCTGTAATTGTGGAAGATTTTTTGCAAAGTGGATTTATGAATATTATTGGAGGCTGTTGTGGTACAACACCTGCACACATTAAAGCAATTGCGGAAGTTTCAGCAAAATATAAACCACGTGTAATTCCATCATTTGAACCGATTCAAAAAGTATCAGGATTAGAACCTTTAAAAATGACAAAGGAAACTAATTTTATCAATGTTGGTGAGAGATGTAACGTAACTGGCTCTAAGGCTTTTGCACGTTTGATTCGTGAAGGAAAATATGATGATGCACTTTCAGTAGCAAGAAATCAGGCAGAAAATGGAGCTCAAATCATTGATGTAAACCTAGATGAGGGAATGATTGATGGCGTAGAAGCCATGACAACTTTCTTAAATTTAATAGCGGCAGAGCCAGATATTTCTAGATTACCTTTGATGATAGATTCTTCAAAATGGGAGGTCATTGAGGCCGGTTTGAAATGTGTACAAGGAAAATCTATCGTTAACTCGATTTCATTGAAAGAAGGTGAAGCGAAATTTATAGAATCGGCCCAAAAAGTAAAACGATATGGTGCTTCAACAGTCGTAATGGCTTTTGATGAAACAGGACAAGCTGACTCTTATGAACGTAGAATTGAAATCTGCAAAAGAGCCTACGATATTTTAGTGAACGAGGTAAATTTCCCACCACAAGATATAATTTTCGACCCCAATATTTTGACGGTTGCAACTGGATTGGAAGAGCATAATAATTATGCAGTTGACTTTATTAATGCTACTCGTTGGATAAAAGAGAATCTCCCTTATGCCAAAGTTTCGGGTGGAGTTTCTAATATTTCGTTTAGTTTTAGAGGAAATGAGCCTGTTCGTGAAGCCATGCACACCATTTTCTTATACCACGCTATCAAGGCAGGTATGGATATGGGAATCGTAAATGCTGGGCAGCTGGGCGTTTATGATGATATTCCAAAAGATATGTTGGAGCTTTGCGAAGATGTACTTTTGAATCGTCGGGAAGATGCAACCGAGCGTTTGGTAACTTTTGCCGAAACTGTAAAATCTAAAGGAAAAGAGCTTGTAGTTGATAATACCTGGAGAGAGTTATCAGTTGGCAAACGTTTGGAACATGCTTTGATTAAAGGTTTGACCGAATTTATTGACGAAGATGTAGAAGAAGCCCGTAAAGGTTTTGTTAAACCACTTCACGTAATTGAAGGCCCGTTGATGGATGGTATGAACGTTGTAGGTGATTTATTTGGAGAAGGTAAAATGTTCTTGCCGCAAGTAGTAAAATCGGCAAGGGTAATGAAAAAGGCCGTTGCGTATCTGTTACCGTTTATCGAAGAAGAAAAATTGCTCAATAAAGTTGAAGGAGAAGCAGAGACCACATCAAATGCAGGAAAAATCTTACTTGCAACCGTAAAAGGCGACGTACACGACATCGGCAAAAACATTGTAGGTGTGGTTTTAGCTTGTAATAACTACGAAATCATAGATTTAGGTGTGATGGTGCCAACCAATAAGATTTTGGAAGAAGCCAAAAAACATAACGTTGACATAATAGGCTTAAGTGGTTTGATTACCCCGAGCCTCGACGAAATGGTGGGCGTTGCCAAAGAAATGGAAAGGCAAGGATTTAAAGTTCCTTTATTGATTGGCGGAGCCACGACTTCTCGAATTCATACAGCGGTGAAAATTGATCCACATTATTCTGGTCCAGTAATTCATGTTTTAGACGCCTCGAAAAGCGTGCCTGTTGCTGGGCGTTTAATGCAAAATGAGCAGACAAGCCAAGATATTTTTGATGAAATAAAAGTACAATATGCTCAGTTGAGAATTGACCACGCAAACCGTCAAAAAGATAAAAACTTTATTCCGATCGAAAAAGCTAGAGAAAATCATGTAAAAATTGATTGGAGCAATTACAAAGCAAAAAAACCAAAGTTCTTAGGAACGAGAGTTTTTGATGATTATGATTTATCCGAAATTGCCAAATACATTGACTGGACGCCATTTTTTCAAACTTGGCAATTATCAGGAAAATATCCAAAGATATTTGACGATGAAATCGTTGGGAAAGAAGCCAAAAAACTCTTCGACGATGCCCAAGCAATGCTCAAAAAAGTGATTACTGAGAAATCATTACAAGCAAAAGCTGTTGTTGGTTTTTATCCAGCGAATTCGGCTGTTGATGATATTGTTTTGCATAATTTTGAATCATATGAGTATAATTCAGCAGGACAAGGTGCATTGAAAAATATAGCTTATCGAATTTTAAGCGAAAAAGCAGTTTCCGAAAATGGTGATTTAATTGAAAATCCGCCATTGGCTATTTTGCATCAACTTCGTCAGCAGAATTTGAAAGCCCAAAACTTGCCAAATTTGTGTTTAAGTGATTATATTTCCCCATTAGGTGAGGGAGATGATTACATTGGTGGTTTTGCTGTAACGGCAGGTTTGGGTATCGAAGCATTACTCGAACAATACGAAAACGACCACGATGATTATCAATCAATTATGCTCAAATCAATTGCCGACCGTTTGGCAGAAGCATTTACTGAATTGATGCACGAGCGAGTAAGAACTGAATTCTGGGGCTATGTTTCAAGCGAAACTTTTACGAATGAAGAATTGATTTCTGAAAAATATCAAGGTATTCGTCCAGCACCAGGTTATCCTGCTTGCCCAGACCATACCGAAAAAACAGCCTTATTCAATTTATTAGACGCAGGAAGAATTGGCATAGAATTGACTGAAAGTTTTGCGATGTATCCAGCAAGTTCGGTGAGTGGTTGGTATTTTGCTCATCCAGAAAGTAAATATTTTACAATCGGGAAAATTGCCAAAGACCAAGTAGTTGATTATGCTAAACGCAAAAATATGCCACTCGAAGAAGTTGAAAAATGGCTCGCTCCAGTTTTGAATTATGATTGAAAATATATTCAGATAGTTTAATTTCATTGACATTTTACCGCTGAAACTCAAAACTTTAGCGGTAACTTTTTGAATTTTAAATTCACTACTAAATTAAAGTCTAATATTTTCAACAATATCGCTAGCATTCATACTTGTCATACCATATTTTTCAACGGCATTGTCACCTACTGTACCATGCTGATAAACACCTAAAATTGATGATTCTTGCGTTGTATATCCTTGTGCCAATAAAGCAGTAATGATTCCAGTTAGCACATCACTACTGCCTGCGGTGGCCATTCCTTCATTGCCTGAAGAATTAAAACAAATTGTGCCGTCCGGCAGGGAAACTGCTGTATTCGCTCCATTCAGACAAACAATTAGTTTATTATTTATCGAAAATTCCCGTAATAATACCAACTTTTCAAAATCATTGTCCCACGATTTACCTATTAGATTTTTAAATTCTTTTGGGTGTGGAGTCAGAATTGAGTTTTCAGGAATTTTCTTCGTTACTAATTGTACTTGTTCAGTCGAAAAATTTCATTCCTTGCTAACATAAACGCTACTTTTGATAATTGAAAAGTAAAGTATTAGTTGCTTTAATAATAGTATCAGTTGATTGATTAGTCTTATCTGAAAACAAGCCCGAAGGCATATCAACTGCAAAAACGATGGATTCACTCCTTTTTATTTGTTCGATTATTGATTTCAATAGGCCATCAATAGAGTGAGATAATCCAGAACCTACCAGTGCATCAATAATTATATCATTTTTATTGAAATCAATGATTAATTCTTCATTTTCGATTTAGTTTATAACCAATTGTCTTTCCAAAAGCTTTTGATTAATCTTAAAATTTTCTGAAAGTTTTTCTGAATATTTTACCACATAACCTTCTAAATCATAATTCAATTGTTGCAACATTCGGGCAATTGCCAAACCGTCACCACCATTATCGCCGAGTCCACAAAATATTTTTACTTTGAAATTTCCTGTTTCAATATTTTCACAAAACCAACTAACAAAGATTCTTGAAGCACGTTCCATGAAGTCGAAAGAAGTTATTGGCTCATGTTAAATGGTAAATGCATCCGCTTTTCTAATTTGTTCCACCGACAATATTTTTATGGATTCGCTTTTTTAAAATCTTAAAGATTGTTTAATTCGAAAACATCGTAATTAACTTTATGGTTTCATAAATAAACTTCCTCCGAATCTATTGAAAATAAGTGTAATCATACCAACTTTTAATGAGGCCGATAATATCGGTTGTCTGATCGAATCCTTGAAGATTTATGGGAAAAATTATCTTCATGAAATAATTGTTTCAGATTCGCCAAATTCGACCGATAATACAAAAGAAATTGCTCAGAAATTAGGTGCGATTGCTCAGAAATCTCCTCAAAAAGGAAGAGCCTTTCAGATGAATTTTGGGGCTTCAATTGCTACTGCTGATATTCTATATTTTATTCATGCTGATATAAAAGTAAACCCTGACTATACTTTTGATATCGTGAAGGCAATTAACAGCGGACATTATTTTGGCTGCTACCGCTATCAATTCGATGCAGATGATTGGATTTTGAAGGTCAATGCCTTCTTCACACGCCTACCATTTATTTGGTGTCGTGGCGGTGACCAAACACTCTTTATTCGCAAAGAAGATTTTTTAAAAGTTGGGGGATTTAGAGAAGATTATGAAATAATGGAAGATTATGAATTTATTATTAGAGCAAAAAAAGTGTTAAAATTTAAGATTATTCCTAAAAATGTAATTGTTTCAGCCCGAAAATACAAAACTAATTCCTATCTTCGGGTTCAGAAAGCAAATTTCAAAGTCATGCTAATGTTTCTAAGTGGAAAGGCTTCTCAGCAAGAAATGACGGAAACATATAGCCGTATATTAGATTATAGATAATGAAATATGATATTTATATGGGATATTTATTCTTAAGATGTCATAGAGTAATAATCATTAAAAACTCCTATTAAATAGAATATGTTAGATTTGATTAGTGGAATTCAGCAAGTTGGAATCGGTGTGCGAAATGCCCAAGAGGCATTTAATTGGTATAATAAAACCTTGGGACTGAATGTCCCTCTTTTTGATGATGTTGCCGAAGCAACCCTCATGACACGCTACACAAAAGGAAATGTTCGCCAACGCCGAGCAATTTTAGCACTCAATATGGCTGGTGGCGGTGGAGCCGAAATTTGGCAATCAAATAGACCAGAACCATTGGCAGCAGATTTTGAACCACAAATTGGCGATTTGGGTATTTTTGCCATAAAAATTAAATGTTCTGATGTAAAGCAGTTTGCTAATAGTCAGAAACTCTCAATTATACAATCACCCGAAGGAAAACCAACCACATGGCTTATAGATAGCTATGGCAATCAACTACAAATCGTTCAAGATAACTCATGGTTTAAACCCAAAGAGAGTATAACAGGTGGAATTTTAGGCGTAATAATTGGCGTTAGTGATATTGACAAAGCACTAAAACTATATAAAGATGTATTACAAATAAGCGAATTAGTTTATGATAAAACTGGCAATTTCGATGATTTGAAAGAACTAAATGCTGATAAAAAACAATTCCGTAGAGTGCTTTTGAAAAAGCCAATGAACAACACTGGGGCTTTTAGTAGATTACTCGGAAACGTTGAAATTGAATTAGTACAAACACTTGAAGGCTCTCCCAAAACTATTTTTGAAGGAAGAAGTTGGGGAGATTTAGGTTTTATTCATGTTTGCTTTGATACTCTTGACATGAACACACTCAAGAAAAAATGTGAAGATAACGGCTTTCCTTTTACGGTTGATAGTGACGACACATTCGATATGGGCGAAGCAGGCGGACGTTTTACATATTTAGAAGACCCAGATGGCACACTCATCGAATTTGTAGAAACACACCGAGTGCCAATTTTAAAAAAAATAGGATGGTATCTGAATCTAAAAAAACGCAAAACGCAAAAACCTCTTCCCGACTGGATGGTTTCAACGATGGGCTGGGGTAAAGTAAAAGCATAAAACGGTAAAACGAAGTTTCAAGTTCATAGAAAAAAAAATTTGAATCTGTTTAAGTTAATCTTGTTCATTTAAACAGATTCTACAATCAGAAAATAATGCTAAAATGGCAACAATTTATCATATCACAACCAAAGAATGGTGGACAAAATTTGAAAGTTTGGATTATTATGAAAGTCCAACTTTCAATGAAGAAACTTTCATACACTTAAGCACAACCGAACAAGTAGCAGGTGTGTTAGAACGTTATTACTCAGGTCAAGCTGATTTACTAAAACTTCATGTTGATACAGAAAAACTATCAGCTGAGTTAAAGTATGAACAGGCTACCAATAATGAATACTTTCCTCATTTATTTGGCAAATTGAATAAAAGTGCGATTTTGGAAGTAGAGATTTTATCATAAAAACACAAGATTCAAGTAAAAATTCCTTAATGATAGTTGTATTTTAACACAATGGAAATTCACAGAAAGTCGTTTAATTTGAGCCAAATAAAAGCCATGAAATAAGTTAGTACCAAAATTTGACTCTTCGGAATCGATTTTTCCAATTCATCAAAAGGTGAAAAACGAAAAATTCAATACTTTAGAGTCAGTCAAAAAACGTATGGCACACTTCTATTTAAGGGAGCGTGCTATTTTTGTTTCTGCAAATTATAGCCGTACTTTGTAAAAAATGAGTTTATGCAAGGAAAAGGAGATTCGAAAGAGCAAAAACCAAAAGATTTAACCGAAAAATATGGACTTCATTCGCGAAACCCACATCGTTTTCGCTATGATTTCAAGGCTTTAATTGATTCATGTTCAGATTTAGAAAAATTTGTTAGCTTTAATAAATTTGGCAATCAAAGCATTGATTTTGCGAATCCTGATGCCGTTAAAACACTCAATCGTGCAATTCTAAAGCATTTTTATCAAATTCCCCATTGGGATATTCCCAAAAATTACCTTTGTCCACCTATTCCTGGGCGTGCTGATTATATTCATTACATTGCAGATTTATTGGCTAATGACAATAAAAATCAGATTCCTACGGGAAAGAAAATCAAGGTTTTGGATATTGGAGTCGGAGCTAACTGCGTATATCCTATTATAGGTTCGCAGTCTTATGGTTGGGAATTTGTTGGAACTGACATTGACGCTGTTGCTATCAAATCAGCTCAAAACATCATAAAGAGTAACATTGTTTTGGTCGAAAAAATTGAATGTAGATTACAGCCTTCAAAAAAGCATTTTTTTAACAATATTTTGAAACCCGACGAGTTTTTTGATGTTTCAATCTGTAATCCGCCTTTCCACGCTTCGGCAGAAGAGGCAGCGGCTGGCAGTCAAAGAAAAATAAACAATTTAGGAATGAAAGATAAATCCAAACTTAACTTTGGTGGACAAAATTCGGAACTTTGGTGTGAAGGTGGTGAGGAAACATTTATTAAAAATATGATTGTTGAAAGTAAAGAAATTTACCAACAAATTTCATGGTTTACAAGTCTTATTTCAAAAAAAGATCATTTGCCAAGTATTGATCATTACCTTAAAAAAGTAAAGGCAGTTGAAGTAAAAACCATAAACATGTCGCAGGGACAAAAAATCAGTCGAATAGTAGCTTGGACTTTTAAGAGTGAAATCGAACGATATAAAAGGTCAACCGTCGATATTTAGGAAATCTTCGCTCCATTAGAGGCCTTTCTAAATCAAAGAGAAATTTATGATTTCTCTTTTTTTAATAAAATCTATATCGTAATATTGCAATATAAAAAACATTTTAATGGGGCTTACAAAAACCGACCTTTTTACTGAAAATCAAAACGAGATAGCAATACTTGCCAAAGCTATTGCACATCCTGCTCGTGTGGCAATAATTGAGTATTTATTAAAGGTAAATGCTTGTATTTGTAATGATATTGTCAATGAGTTGCCATTGGCACAACCAACTATTTCACAGCATTTGAAAGAGCTAAAAAATGCGGGAATTATCAAAGGCAATATTGAAGGAAATGCCATTTGCTATTGCATAAACGAGCAAGTTTTCGGTAAAATTCAAGTTTTATTCGGCCATATATTACCCATTCAAAATAAGTGTTGTTAATCATACAAAAAAAGATACAGAAATGAAACTTTCAAGAGTAAAGCAAATTTTAGATACCGCAGATAGCGTAAATTTTCAACTTGAAAATGGCACACAAGTTCCCGAACACTTTCACGTAACCGAAGTTGGAGTAATCACCAAACACTTTATCGATTGTGGTAGGACAGTTCGTAACGAAAAAGTTGCCAACTTTCAATTATGGAATGCCAACGATACCGACCACCGATTAAAATCAAAGAAATTACTTGATATAATTACACTTTCTGAAAAAGTTTTTGAAATGGAAGACCTAGAAATAGAAGTAGAATACCAAGCAGAAACCATTGGCAAGTATGATTTAGACTTTAACGGAAAAGATTTTGTCTTACAGAATAAACAAACCAATTGTTTGGCACAAGATTCTTGCGGAATTCCTGCCGAAAAATTAAAAGCAAATATTTCACAAGTAACTACAAGTTCCGCAACTAGCTGCACACCAGGTGGCGGATGTTGCTGATAAGTAAAACAGCCGCATTTACGAGGGTTCCATCCAATTTATAAATTGACTCTCAAGTTTAAACCTATAATAACCAAAACATTATAAAGAACATGACCAACGTTTTAGTTCTCTGCACTGGCAATAGCTGCCGAAGTCAAATCGCACATGGATATTTCGAACATTTTACCGATAGACAAAAAGTAAAGGTTTATAGTGCAGGAATCACTACTCACGGCGTAAATCCAAGAGCCATCGAAACAATGAAACAGGATGGACTTGATATTTCTCAAAATACATCAAATAATATAACCGAATACGAAAACATTAATTTTAATTATGTAATTACTGTTTGCGATAATGCCAATGAAAATTGCCCGATTTGGGTAGGAAAATCCAATGATTCGTCATCCCGAAAATTTCATCATAATTTCCCTGACCCACCAAAATTTATCGGTACAGAAGAAGAAATCGTTGCCGAATTTGCACGAGTGCGTGATTTGATAAAAAAATATATCAAAGATTTTGTAGGCAAAAATAGTCTTTAAAATATTTTTATAAATTTTTGAAGACCATTTTATGTTTAATTATTTTTTTATAATTTTCTAACAGCAAATAGAACAAACGAAATTTTTATTCGCTGATTGGGATTTACGATCAAGATTCATTAACTTTGCAGTTCGTATGGGAGAATGCTGGGCTTTGTACGGTTCAGCCGCTTCACTAATCGTATAAATATTTGATAATCAAGTAAATAACAAACCAATGGATTTGATTAAGTTAGTCGAAGCAGAATTTGCTGGCAAGAGACAAACACAGCCTGAATTTAAGGCTGGTGATACAATTAACGTTCACGTAAAAATTGTTGAAGGAAATAAAGAGCGTATTCAGGTTTACACTGGTACTGTAATTCAACGTCGTAACGTTGGTACAAACGGAGAATCTTTTACTGTACGTAAAATTTCTAATGGTGTTGGCGTAGAGCGTATTTTCCCTGTTCTTTCACCAAGCGTTGATAAAATTGAAGTAGTACGTTACGGTAAAGTACGTCGTGCAAGATTGTTCTACCTACGTGGAAAACAAGGCAAAGCAGCACGTATCAAAGAACTAAAGAAAAAATAATAACATTTTGTAAAAAAAGTTGTCAAAAAAATTTAACTTTTCAATTTCAAAATAGTTCAAAGATAAAAGTAATAGCTTTTTCATAATTTTGTGTAGGAAAAGGCCGCCCCAATGGAGCGGCTTTTTTTTTAGCTTATACCCAAAGTTGAAAAAAAATATATCAAATATTAGCACATCAGTAAAACAGGAAGCCTTCTCTAAAGGGAAAACATCAATAAAATAAACCTAATGTTCTTATAATTTAGATTCTTATTAAAAAATGATATAGATTTTTAGGGGGTTTAAAAGAACGTCTAAATTAGACCTCTAAACTGGAAAATTTTAACCATAAAATTTAAATTATAAAAACACTAAGCAACATTATGAACAACATGAAATTCTATAAATATCAAGGTACAGGAAACGATTTCATCATGGTTGATAACCGTGACGGTTCTTTCTCTGTAAGCCAAGAATACATCGAACATCTGTGCAACCGCAGATTTGGAATTGGTGCCGATGGACTTATTTTACTCCAAAATGATGCTGAATATGACTTCCGAATGGTCTATTATAACGCTGATGGTCGTGAAGGAAGTATGTGCGGAAATGGTGGTCGCTGTACCGTTCGATTTGCCGAAGATTTAGGGATTTTTGTGGAAAATACTAAATTCATTGCGGTTGATGGCGAACATACAGCAAAAGCCAATAAAAAGGCAATTACATTAAAAATGGGCGAAGTTCACAGCCTTGAGCGTCACGAAGCCTTCGATTTTATGAATACCGGATCACCACATTATGTGACGTATGTAACTGATATTGAGACATTTGACGTATTTTCAGTAGGGAAAAACATAAGATATTCGCCCGAATGGGTGGCTCGTGGCGGCACAAACGTAAATTTTATAGAAATCTTAAATGATGATACAATTTATGTTCGTACCTATGAGCGTGGTGTAGAAGACGAAACTTATTCGTGCGGTACTGGTGTTACAGCGTCTGTCTTATCGGCTTATATGCGTCATAGCATGAAAAGCCCAATAAATGTAATCACTAAAGGTGGCAATTTACAAGTTTCATTCAATAGAGACTTTACTAATATACATCTAACCGGGCCAGCAATTAGGGTTTTTGATGGCATTATGTAGAAGTAATTGATATAGTGTCTTTAAAAAAGACTTGACTTAAGTAATGGGATAATAATAATCGACAAATTGAAATGATTTAACTTATTAATAGCTAATGTTTTATCGCTTGTCATAAATCTTTTGTTTTTTGTCTCAAATAATATGTTTATACTTCAATTCTTTTTTGTTTCTACTCAAACATTTACCTCAAAAACATTGCATTATCAGTTTGAAGTGCATAATTTCGGAAACCTAAATTATAAAATGAAAATCTGATAACTGAATTTATTTTAGCGATGAAATGGGAGCTAAATAACCTTTGCTGTAATTGTTGAAGTTTTCAAAAGTGAAAGGGATGATTGGAGTATGTCAGGCGATTATCTGAATGATTTCTTGCTTGCTTTCGTAGATTTAAATTTTCAAATTAAAGAATCAGTATTTGGGAAAGTTGTATTGTTCATCCATCGTACTGCCGAAATGCAAAGATCTCTTTTTGCCCTTCGTTGTGTTGATACATTCTATGCCTGGCCATTTGATCGTTAATAAAAATAATAACGAAATCAATTATCTTTTACTTTTCCATTTAATTAAAAAAGCCGTTTATGAGATTGGTTGTGAACTAAACTGTATGCCAATTTGGATAAAAATCCCAATAAAGGCATTGCCGAAGTAGTTGCTAAAGTAGAAAAATTGAGAAGACAATAGCAATAAAATTTTAATGAAAGAATATTTTAAACAAATTTTTGAGCATGAACATTGGGCAAATCTGAAGGTACTGGAAAGTATGATTTGTGCTTCGGAAACCCATCAACGTGCAATCGAGATTTATTCACATACGATTGCAGCCCAACGAATTTGGCTCGACCGTATAAATGGTGATAAGACAGAACTAAAACTATGTGAGGTTTTTGATACAAAAATCATGCTCGAACTATTGGAAATCAACTATGCGGACATCAAAAAAGTGATTGATAATCAAGATTTTGAGCAGTTAATTGCCTATCAAAATTCGAGCGGTCAACATTACACGACTATTATTAAGCAAATATTAAGTCATTTAGCTTTGCATGCTTCGTATCACCGAGGACAAGTAGTTTTGCTGCTTAAAGACCATGTGGATACCTTACCAATAACCGACTTTATTTTTTACGTAAGATAAATTTTGAAAGATTAAGAATACATTTCCATAAATATATGAATCAGATTCCCAACCTTGAAGATATCAGAGCAGTTCATGAACGCATAAAACCGTTTATTCATCAAACTCCAGTATTAAGTTCAACAAGTATTAATGAACTGGCTGGTTGTGAAATTTTTTTTAAATGCGAAAACTTCCAAAAAATTGGAGCATTTAAGGCACGTGGCGGCATGAATGCTGTTTTATCATTAACTAAAGAAGAGCAAAAAAAAGGTATTACCACACACTCCTCAGGCAATCACGCACAAGCCATTGCTTTAGCCGCTAAAACAGTTGGCACGAAAGCTTACATAGTAATGCCAAATAATGCTCCAATCATCAAAAAGAATGGTGTAAAAGCACTTGATGGAGAAATTATTGAATGCGAACCAACTCTCGAAGCTCGCGAATCAACGGTTCAGCAAGTGATAGACCGAACAGGAGCAACTTTTGTTCACCCATTCAATAATTATGATGTAATTGCTGGGCAAGCTACTGCAACTATAGAATTGATTGCCGAAGTACCTAATTTGGAAGTAATTATGGCTCCAGTTGGTGGCGGTGGACTTTTAAGTGGAACAGCTCTTGCTGCACACTACCTGCTTCCTGATGCCGAAGTTATTGCCGGAGAACCCGAAGGTGCAGCCGATGCGATTTTATCATTTAAAAGTGGGAAAATTGAGAAAGCACCATACATCAAAACCATAGCTGATGGATTATTGACAAATCTGGGTGATAAAACACTCGAAATTATCAGAATGTATGTAAAGGATATTATTGTGGTTAGTGAAGACGAAATTATAGCTGCTATGAGATTGATATGGGAACGCTTAAAGATTGTTATCGAACCTTCATGTGCAGTTCCATTGGCAGCACTACTCAAACAAAAAGAAAGATTTGCTGGCAAAAAGGTAGGTATAATCCTGACTGGAGGAAACGTCGATTTAGGAAAACTTCCATTTTAAGTTTTGTGTAAAGCGATGAATTTCTGAAATTCACCTCTTTTTTTTTTATTTTTCAAATAAATCAACAAACTCAAACTTTTCTCCATCAAAAAGGCCTAAATCACTTAGTTTTAAGGCAGGAATAACCAATAAAGCCATAAATGACAAACTCATAAATGGCGAGATTAAGGTACTACCGAGTTGTTCTTTAACAAATTTGTCGATTTTTGTATAACTTTCAGCTACTTTATAACCATCTTCAGTACTCATCAAACCCGCCACTGGCAAACCAAGTACTCCACGTTTAGTATCACTGACAGCTGCAACTCCGCCTTTCTCACGAATAATTAAATTGATTGCTTCACAAATAGAAAAATCATCAACACCGACCGCAATAATATTGTGGGAATCATGTCCAACTGATGATGCAATTGCACCTTGTTTCAAACCAAAATTATTGATAAATGCAACGACTGGGTGAGCAGTTTTATAACGATTGAGCACCACAATTTTTAAAACATCTTTATCTAAATCGGCCACAACCAAACCATTCTTTATTTTTGGCTCAACAAAAATCTCATTCGTAATCAATTGCCCATCAATGGTTTGAATAACTCTCATTCGTTGAGCATTCTCAGGAGCAGCTATTTCAATTTGTTTAGCTTCAATTGGTTCACAATCAAAATTATTGATTATTTCACTGTGCAGATTTCCTATCAAGGATACACCATTTTCGGCAACTTTTTGTCCATTGATATATGTTTCTGCAACATTAAAGTCTTCCAAATTATCGACAACAATAAAATCGCCCCAGTCACCCTCTCGTAACAAACCAATATTCATTCTGTAATGCAAAATCGGATTGATAGTTGCCATGCGTAAAACCTTAAATCTATCAATTCCTTTGGAGATTGCTCTTTTCACTAATTGATTAATATGCCCTTCAACCAAATTATCTGGATGCTTATCATCAGAACAAAACATCATTTTGGCATAATATTCATCAGCCAATGGAATCAATTCTTCAAAATTTTTAGCAGCACTTCCTTCTCGAATCAATATTTTCATTCCAAGTTTGAGTTTTTCCAAAGCCTCCCCTTTCGTAAAACATTCATGGTCAGTTTCTATTCCAGCATCAATATATTTCTTTGCTGCTGCACCTCTCACTCCCGGAGCGTGACCATCTACTGGTTTATTAAACGCTTTAGCAAGTGCAATTTTTTGTAGCACCATTGGGTCATCGTATAATACCCCAGGGAAATTCATCATCTCGGCTAAATAGCCGACCTCTTTATAAGTGAATAAATGAGCAATATCTTTAACTGTAATTTCTGCCCCTGCGGTTTCAAAGTTAGTAGCAGGTACACACGAAGGAGCACCAAAACAAAACTTAAATGGCACTCTTCTTCCATCTTCTATCATGTATTCAACACCCCTAACACCTAAAACATTAGCGATTTCGTGCGGGTCAGAAACTGTACCAACAGTTCCATGTACGACTGCCAAGCGTGCAAATTGAGCCGGTGTAAGCATTGAGCTTTCAATATGCACATGAGCATCTACCAAGCCCGGCAATATATATTTTTCTCCCTCTTTTTCTACTCCTAAAATAATAATTTGATGGATTCTACCATTTTCTATACTCAGCGTTCCATAAGAAACCATCCCATCAAACACATTGACAATATTTGCACTAAACTTTATCATTTATCAAATTTGGTATATATTTTATTTTTTATGTAAAATAAACCTTTATTTTACATAAAAACACCGAATTCGTTTTAATATTTTAATAATTGTTAGAATGACACTAAACTACTAAGTGCCGAGACATAGGGTTATGAGACAAGATGTTCCAGACGCAGAGATAAAATACTCGTTATCAAAAAGTTATAGCATTATATTTTGTCATTTTATATTTCACTTATCTTTTGCGAACAAAAAAACAAAATCCTGCCAAAAACTTATTGAAAGGATATTTTTTAAAATTCATTTCTTTTGGCTCATATCAAGACATATTCTATAAATTTAAAAACAAAACTATTTTATAATTGATACTTATAGAACAGGTATTTTAATTTTTATTTAAATGAAAATCGAGTTAAAATTAACCAAAAAGGGATTAATTTAGACTTTTCACATAAATCTGCTTTATAAATGTTTCTTTTTAGAAGGATACCGGCTTAAGAATTCTTAGCTTTTATTTTGATTTTAAATCTTAATGAGTTCAAGATTAAAAACTAAATATCAAGGTCTTCAAACGGACTTCTAATATTAACAAGCTCAACTTTTGCAATTTGGTTATAAATTGATGTTGTTTGTAAGTATTTATGTCCTAAAATTGTTTGTAGTAAATGTATATCCATTCCTCTTTCTACACAGTGTACAGCATAACTATGTCTAAGAGTATGCACCGAAGCATCTTTCTCAATTTTACCTTTTACCATTGCCTGTTGAAAAACCAATTGCACACTCCTCGGACTATAAGTTTTTCCATTTTCACCACCAAATAACAAATGTTGTGGATTATATTTCTTAATATAGGCTTTTA
>CAMAQF010000021.1 GCA_945860265.1 Emticicia agri
TTTTTGTATAAGTTCGATTCTTAGTCTAAATCTTGCAAAAGCTCAAATCCTCAATTGTGATACTCCTACCTCGCCAGACTTTTTGAAAAGTATTAAATTGGATTCTGTACGCTCAATTGCAGGGTATACGACTGCAAAAACCGTAAGAGTAGTTTTTCATATATTGAGAAACGATGATGGCAGCAATGCTGCCGCAACTGAAGCCTATCTTGAAGCCGAATTGGTCAAAATCAGAAATGAGTATCAACCTTGGGATATTTGTTTTGCACTCATAGGTTTTGATTATATAAATAATACAACGCTAAATAGTGCAATGAATTCTAATACCTCAGCCCATACCGAAGCTTTATTTCCAAATGACTGGGCAAATGCCTTAAACATTTATTGTCACAAAGAATTAAGAAATAATAACGGTACAGGACTCATTGGAACAGCTTATGCAATTCCGAGTACACATCTTTCCATTGATATTCCAGAAAATTTTAATGGTGTATTATCACACGAAATTGGTCATTGTTTAGGCTTGTATCATACTTTTGAAACTGCATTCGGAAATGAGTTAGTTAGTGGTTCAAATTGTTCATCATCGGGTGATAAAATTTGTGATACACCAGCAGATCCAAATGGAACGTTTAATAACACAACATGTGTATTTACAGGCACAACAAGAGATGCTAATAATCAACTTTATACACCATTGGTAAATAATTTAATGAGTTATTATTTTAATTGTATGACCAACTTTACTGCAGGACAAAGAACCAGAATCTATGATACGATTGCATCTAATTCGACTGTTTCAAATATGACGATGCAAACAAATACAGTTAGTATTTTTAATAAAAGTTTTACTTCTGGGAATTTTTGGGGAACAGCCCGAAATAATCTATATGTTGGAAATATTGGGGGAGCGGGTAATGTAGTGGCAACTTCATCGGCCAATGTGTATTATACAAGTCAAACCATAAGTTTAAAACCAGGATTTAGAGCAGCTCCGACAAGTGGTAGAATAAGGGTGATTACTTATGGATGTCAATTTTAATCTTTCAAAAAAGTAAAAAAAACAGTTTAGGAACTCTAAACTGTTTTTTTTTATAATTATCTATCCTTCCATTTCAAGCATTTTAGCTTCCCACAAATCGTTTTTTTGCCTTAAAAAACGCACATCTGGTCATTAAACCACTCAGTAAATTTTCTTAAAATTCAGCAATAATTGAGATACGAATTATGATTCTAAAAAAATTACTTTTATTTTTAGCAAATAATAATTCTTTTCATAAATCAAATATTTCTTTATGTTAACATAATATACCATGAAAAAACTTATCCTTTCTTACATAACAATTGCTATTAGTGCAAATGTATATGCCCAAAGCACACTTATTACGCCAGGTAATCAAGAAAACAAAAATTCTGGACCAGACTTGATTTTAACAAGCATAGGTGTTCCAGAATTAAGGGGGCAGAGGTCTTCAGGAACATTGGCCGTTCCAACAGCGACGACGAATGGCTCCAACCTTTTACAAATAAACGGTTTTGGGCATAATGGTACTGTCTTTAGTCTTAGTTCACGAATAAGTTTTCTTACTTCAGAAGATTGGTCTTCAACTGCAAAAGGAACTGATATTCTTTTCTCTTCTACTAAAAATGGAACAACATCTACCTCCGAAAAAATGAGAATAACTGGTGATGGATATGTGGGAATTGGTACCACCTCACCATTAACCAAGCTCAATGTTGCAGGTGGAAACTGGGATTTGGCTACAACCAACGGAGATTTTGCTATAGGAAATTCTACTTACAAATTAAAATTTGGAGTAGCAACTAGTGGTGCAGGTGCAGGAGATGCTCGAATTTATACTACGGGCGGTACCAACCGAACAATTTTAGGAAGTAATGCCACTGATATTCTGGCTATAACACCAACAGGAGTTGGAGTTGGTACTATTACACCAACCACAGGTTTTCAGATTGAAGGAACTACTAGTAATCAAACAGAGTTAAACATTAATGCACCCAGTACTGCAATTCCACAATTATCGTTTACTAGAGCAGCTGGTACTTTAATTGCTCCAATCGCTACTTCAAGAGCTTCAAGTTTGGGTTTGATAAACTTTAATGGCTACAACGGCTCTTCATATGAAACCTCATCTTCAATTAGAAGCTTAACTACTGAAGCTTGGAGTGCTTCAGGTAGAGGTTCTTACCTAAGTTTTTACACCACAAATGCAGGTACAAATACATTCTCAGAGCGATTGAGAATTGATGATAGTGGCAATGTCGGTATTGGAACAACATCACCCAGCCAAAAATTAAGTATTGCTGATGGAAGCATCGTACTTCAAACATTTACAACTGATAAGGTTTTAATTCAAAGTTCAGGAACTGCATCAGGAGGAACTATCACAATGAGTGCCTCAAATGGCAACAATTCATTGTTTATTAGAGCTTCGGATGCAGTAAATAAAGCAGGTGAAATTATGTTTTATGACCCAACAACCACTCTTAAAACAATGGAACTTGACGGGGACTTCGGCGGCACAGGCAAAAGCCGAATTATTGTTGACGAGCTTCAGATTACTGGTGGTTCAGATTTGGCCGAATATTTTAAGGTGGATGCTTCCATGAAAGTTGAGGCAGGAACTGTACTTTCTGTTATGTCAGATGGCAGTGCAAAACTTCAAATTGCAGAAAAAGCTTATGATTCTAAAGTTGTAGGTGTTGTAAGCGGAGCTAATGGTGTTTCTCCTGGTTTGATGCTACAACAAAAGGGAGTTGAAACTGTCGATGGAGATTATCCAATTGCAATTACCGGTAGGGTTTATGTAAAAGCTGATGCAACCAAAAATCCAATTAAAGCAGGTGATTTACTTACTACTTCTGATATGAAAGGCTATGCAATGAAAGTTAAAAGCTATAAAAAGGCTCAAGGAGCAATCATCGGCAAAGCCCTTACGGACTTATATGAAGGGACAGGTATGGTTTTAGTCTTATTAGGGGTAAAATAAAATACAATAACTCATGAAAAAGATACTAACACTCACATTTGGTTTAGCACTTTCGATGGCACATTCTCAAGATATAAAAAATGTCCAACTTGTTGAGAATGTACCCGAAAACGTCAGAATTGACGCAACATTATATAATATTGGAAAAATAGCAGCAACCAATAGAGCGGCCGCCGAAACTCAGATGACAGATAATGGCCTTCGGATGCGTACTGGCTCTAATGGGGAGAAATTGATAAATGTCGAAATCGTCTATAAAAATGATTATACAGCCACTAAAATTGAAGGAGAAATTGACAAAAACTACCTTGAAAGCCTCGGATTTAAAGTAGAAACTCTGTGGAAAAACCGAGCCAGTGTTTGGATAAATGCTAATGAAATTATGGCCTTGGGTTTAAAACTTGATAGTAAATATTTCATGTTTGCTGTAAGAAAAATTCTATTTGATAACGAAGGTCCCACCAATATGAACTCTGATAGTTATTCAGGAGTTGGTGGAAATGGCATAAGAGTAGCAATCATTGATGGCGGATTTGGCAGTCTTTCAGGTGCAGTATCGGGCGGGCATTGCCCAACACCCACTTATATGTGGAGAGCTGGCTCTGAAATAACTACGGTAGCCAGCATGAGTACAGGCGATGTAGTACATGGCACGGCTTGTGTTGAGACCGTTTTTGACCATGTGCCAAATTCAGATTTTGAGTTGTACAATGCAGGAAATGCTACTGAATTGGGTTCAGCCGTTAATCTTTGTCAATCACATGGTGTTAATGTTATTTCATTCTCAATATCATACTTTAATACAGGCTGGGCTGATGATACGGGGGCGACTTGTATTGCCGCAAATGATGCTGCTAATAGTGGAATTCTATTCTTTACCTCATGTGGAAATCGTGCTCAAACTCACTGGGAAGGCTCTTTTAGTGATTCAAACGCTAATAATTGGCATAATTGGAGTGGAACAGATGAAGGAAATACCCGTACAGCAGGTGCAGATGATAATATAGCAATATATCTTTCTTGGAATCCAGTTGCTAATTCTGACTATGATTTGTATATATACAGAGCATCTGATGATGCCTTATTAGCATCAAGTACAAACTCAGGCCTAAATTATGAAGCTGTAAGTTGGACAAACACAACTGGTGCAAGTGTATCTTTTTATATAGCGGTTCGAAAAATTGGTACATCTTCACCCACATTTGAAATTTTCAGTGCCGATAATGGAAGTACTTTTCAATATCAAGTTGCAAGTGGCTCAAATACTTCTCCTTCAAACTCAACCAATGATAATGTTTTATCAGTTGGAGCTGTACCATATACAAGTTATAGCTCAGCTGCTGGCACCTCAGGAATTATTGCCAGTTATAGCAGTCAAGGCCCCACAAACAGTGGCAATTTAGCTCCTGCCATTAGTTCACCGACTAATACTACCACATTTGCATATGGAGGAAGTTTTGGAGGAACAAGTTGTGCAACACCTAACGCAGCAGGAATGGCAGCTGCTTTCTGGTCAGGAAATACTTATCTTGACGGAACTGGAGTGAGGCAAATTCTACTCAAAAAGGCTCAAATCTATAAAGATTGGGGAACTGATGGAGATGACAATGTGTATGGTAAAGGAGGTCTGTTTTTATACGATTATGCCGCTAAAACAAGATATATGTATAGACAGGCAAATAACACAACAGGCCTAACATTCAGACCATTTTACACTTTTTCACAAGCTCAAACAAATACTCCAACTAATGGTACAGTGGTCATTTTAGGAGGCACTTATAGTGAAAATCTTGTTTTAGGCACAAGTGGTGGTTTGAGCAAAAAAATCACTTACAAAGCATTAAAACAAACAGTTTATGCTGGTCTGTAAAAACAAATGGCTGTTTGAACAAATGCTCAAACAGCCATTTGTTTAATAAAAGCTATCTTATCCTTCCATTTCAAGCATTTTAGCTTCCCACAATTCATTCTTCTGTTTTAAATCCATTTTTACGAGTTCGTAGTCGCTGTTTGTTCGCTGTAAAGAATGATTATCAGTAAAAACTGCTGGGTCGGCGAGTTTTCCTTCTAAGAGTGCCATTTGTCGCTCCAATTCAGTGATTTTTGCTTCGATTTCGGCCACCTCACGCTCCAATTTTTTAATTGTATTGGCATTCGCAATTGGCTTGTTTGAAACTGTATCCACCTTCTTTACAGGCTGCGAAACGTTTGCTGATGACTGCGAGTTACTTGTCGTTGATGGCTTATTTACTTCATACCACTCTTCAAACTCATCATAAGTACCTGGGTATTCTTTAATTTCATAATCTTCAATGTACCAAATTTTATTAGCAACTTGACTCACAAAGTGGCGGTCGTGAGATACTACTACATAGGTGCCTTCATACTGGTCAAGGGCTTGAATCAAGATATTGACCGATTGCATATCCAAGTGATTGGTAGGCTCATCGAGCAACAAAAAATTGGCTTCCGAAATCAATACTTTTGCTAAAGCAACACGAGATTTTTCTCCTCCAGAAAGTACTTTTATTTTCTTGAAAACATCCTCACCGTTAAACAAAAAGCAACCCAAAACCGAACGCAATTCAGTGTCTGATTTTCCTCCATCGGCGTATTTAAGTTCTTCCAAAAGCGTTTCTTCCAAGTGCAAAGATTCCATTTGATGCTGTGCAAAAAAAGAGAAATTTACATTGTGCCCCAATTTTCGCTCGCCATCTACATTTTCGTCACCCGCGATGATTCTTAGTAAAGTTGATTTTCCTTTACCATTTGCACCAATTAAAGCGATTTTGTCACCTCTTTCGATAATTGCAGTGCTATTATTTAAGATAACTTTCTCGCCATAGGCTTTATTGACATTCTCTAAAGAAAATACATTTCGGCCAGGATTTACACCAAATTTAAACTTGAAATGTACGCGTGCTGAAGCATCAATTACATCATCAATCATATCCATTCTATTGAGAGCCTTCACTCTCGATTGAACTTGTCGAGCCTTGGTCGCTTTTGCTTTGAATCGCTCTATAAAACGCTCCGTTTGACGAATCTGTGATTGCTGATTTTCGTAAGCTCCTTTCTGAATTTCGCTACGAAGTGCTTTTTCTTCTACATAAAATGAGTAATTTCCTGCATAATGAACCAATTTTGCTCCAGTAACTTCAACAGTAGTATTACAAACATTATCTAAAAACTCTCTATCGTGAGAAACCACAACTACCGAGTTTTCGTAGTTCAGAATATACTTTTCAACCCACTGAATAGAAGGTAAATCCAAGTGGTTGGTAGGCTCATCGAGTAATAAAAGTGCAGGTTTTTGTAAAAGTAGCTTGGCCAACATTACACGCATTCGCCAACCTCCCGAAAATTCTTTTAGTGGTTTTGCTAATTCTTCAGTTTTAAAACCCAAACCTTCCAAAATCTCCTCGGCTTTGGATTGTATCGTATAACCACCCAAATGGTCGAATTCTTCTTGCAAAAGCCCCAATCTATCAACCAATTCATCTTTATAATTGACCTCCATTTCATGCAAAACCTTGTCGATTTCGAGCTGTAAATAGTTTTCACGCTCGAATGCCTGCATTGCCACTTGCAAAATGGAGTCTTGAGTTTGGTACGACAATAAATCTTGATTCAAGAATCCGATTGAACAGTCACCCGCCTTCGAGATACTTCCCGCATCGGCTTGGTATTCCCCAACTATAAGACGCAAAAGCGTCGATTTTCCCATTCCGTTTAAACCGATTAAACCAATTTTGTCTTTTGGTTTTATTTGCAAATTTGCTCCGTCGAATATCGGTCTTCCACCAAAATAAAACGATAAATTACTGATTGTAAGCACTTTGTATTATTAAATGTTAATTATAAATTTGAATTTAGCATGATTTTTTAAATTATGCTTACTTTATCTTGAAGTACGATTTTAAATAGAAACTGTTTATCGTAGCGATTTCGGATAAATTACACTATTCTCTAATCAATAAACCTCTTCAAAATCGGTTCATAGCTATCAACTCTCCTATCTCGTAGAAATGGCCAAGTTGTGCGGTATTTTTCAGTTAAATCCAAGTCAATTTCCTGCACATGAGTTTCTTCTTTGTCATGAGAAGCCAAATAAAGCAAACTTCCGAAAGGATTTGCAACGAAACTTCCGCCCCAAAACTGTTGGTCTGCTTCACGTCCTACCCTGTTTACCGAAACCACGTGCAAGCCATTTGCCACTGCGTGACTACGTTGAATTGTCTGCCAAGCGTTGTATTGCTCGGCATTCATAGTCATATCTAGCTCGTTGGAATCCCAACCAATGGCAGTTGGATAAAACAAAATCTCTGCACCCATCAGAGCAGTAATTCTTGCCGCCTCTGGATACCATTGATCCCAACAGATAAGTACTCCGAGTTTTCCGTATTTTGTTTCAAAAACTTTATATCCTATATCATCAGCCGAAGCATCGCCTGGAGTAAAATAAAATTTTTCGTAATAACCTGGGTCGTCAGGAATGTGCATTTTGCGGTATTTTCCCAAATATTTTCCGTCCGAGTCCATTACGGCGGTTGTATTATGGTAAAGTCCAGCGACACGCTTTTCAAATAATGAAGCAATGATAACGACATTACATTCTTTGGCAACGGTTGATAATAAATCAGTCGTTGGGCCGGGCATAGCTTCTGCTAAATTGAAATTAGCGTGATCTTCTACATCACAAAAATAAAGCGATGTAAACAACTCTTGTAAACAAACTATATTTGCTCCTTGGGCAGCAGCATCTTTGATTCCTTTGATTGCTTTTTGGGTATTTTCAACAACATCAGCCGAGCATGACATCTGCACTAAACCGATTTTTACTTTAGGCATAATTCTCTATTTTTTCGCAAAGATACTTTCTTTAATTAAGAATTGAGAATTAAGAATGTAGAATTGAGTATTTTTCTAAAAAAAGCATTTTAGGGATAAGCCTAAAAAATAGCTATCTTTGTAAATTATTTCATTTTTTTACAGAATAAATAAGGATTTAGATTGATTTGATAGTTTAAACGTGAACTGTCATTCTTGATTGCTTCGGCGAACTTTTCTAAATTCTTAATACTTAATTGTGCTTTAGCACCAATCTATGTCATTTGAATCATTAAATTTAATTGAGCCAATCAAGCTCGCACTTGCTGCCGAAGGTTACACCACTCCAACACCCATCCAACAACAAGCAATACCAATAGTTTTAGAAGGAAAAGATTTATTGGGCGTAGCCCAAACTGGCACTGGAAAAACAGCCGCTTTTTCTATTCCAATCATACAGAAACTTTATCAGAATAGAGATTTAAACCGTAAAGGTCGTAGAAAAATAAAGGCACTAATCGTAACTCCAACTCGTGAACTCGCCATTCAAATTAATGAAAGTATTGCTGCTTACGGAGCATATACCGACCTCCGTCACACTGTAATTTTTGGTGGTGTAAAACAAGGGCGTCAAACTGATGAATTGCACAATGGCGTTGATATTTTAGTAGCAACTCCGGGTCGCTTACTTGACTTAATCACGCAAGGCTTTATTACATTAAACGCCATAGAAATTTTTGTTTTGGATGAAGCCGACCGTATGCTCGATATGGGATTTGTGCATGATGTGAAGCGTTTGATTACGCTTTTGCCAAATCAACGCCAATCGTTGTTTTTCTCGGCTACAATGCCCGACGAAATTGTAAAATTGGCTTCGACAATTTTACATAATCCATCCTCAGTGAGTGTAACCCCTGTTTCTTCAACAGCTGATACAATTAACCAATTTTTGTATTATGTTGATAAAAAAGACAAGAATGCTTTACTTTTAGATATTCTGAAAGACCAAAAAATCGAAACAGCATTGGTTTTTACACGTACAAAACATGGTGCTGATAAGGTTGTTAAAGTCCTTTTGGCAAAAGGAATTAAAGCCGAAGCTATACACGGAAACAAGGCTCAAAATGCTCGGCAACGTGCTTTGACTAACTTTAAATCTAAAGAAACCAGAGTTTTGGTAGCGACAGATATTGCTGCTCGTGGCATTGATGTTGATGATTTGGCTCATGTAATCAACTTCGAAATGCCAAATATTCCTGAAACTTATGTTCACCGAATCGGACGAACAGGTCGTGCAGGAGCAAACGGTACTGCATTATCGTTTTGTGAAGATGAAGAATTGACTTATTTGAAAGATATTCAACGCTTAATTGGCAAGAAAATACCTGTCATCAACGAACATCCTTATGCTATCCAACCTGACTATAGTGTTGGGCCTCCAGTAGTACAAAAGCCACAAGGTCGTGGAGGTGCAAGACCGAATAATTCTTCGCAAAGACCAAACACAAATACCAGAACGGCACCAAAACCTAATGGCGGAGTAGATGCTGTACACAGCACTAGCAAACCAAAAAAGAAATGGTTCGGAAATAATGGAGGAAAAGCATAATTTTTTTACATTTACGAGCGTAAACTTTATCTTTACAGTCGTATGAAAAAATTTATTCTTTATTTATCTATTGCAACGTTTGTTTTTTCCTGCAATTCAGAAACAAAACAAGAAACTACCCAACCCGAATCTCTTGGAAATACAATTTGGGTAAATGCCAAATACTTAGAAACACTTGAACGAACAAAATCACCGCTAAAAGCAAAGCCTTTTGCAGATACAGTAATGATAAACTTCGATAACAAAGCCGATACCGCAAGTATTGTTTGGAATTTCCACGAGGGTTCGTCGTATGCTATAAAAAAAGGAAAGAAAATTTTATTTTTTGATGCTTATGAAACAAAACCAAAACCAGAGTTTGAAGCAACTTTAAACAATGAAGTTTTGAAAATCGGAAATAGCTTTTTCAAAAAAGTAGATACCACAGGTTTTATAGAAAAGAAATATTGGATAGGAAAATATTCAACTACAAAAGGAAACATCGAACTAAAATATGATGGCAAAATTTTTGGAGTAGATTCGCTCGTAACTTATTATGTTTGGAACGATTATATAACTACTCAAACCGATATTGATTTGA
Source organism: Emticicia agri (assembly GCA_945860265.1). Lineage (GTDB taxonomy): Bacteria > Bacteroidota > Bacteroidia > Cytophagales > Spirosomataceae > Emticicia > Emticicia agri_A. Next base: position 10,028 of record CAMAQF010000021.1, read on the forward strand.
TAGATTTTTACGCAAACTCCAATAAATCAACCACTTACGGCTATAAATTTGCAGGAAATGAAATTATTTTCTACGAATTTACTTGGAGTGAAGAAGGCTTAATTGGTAAATCAGGAAAAGAGATTTTTAGGTGGAATAAACTATAAATTTCATTATTAAGAAAGCCTTCGCTAAAATAGAAAGCTTTCTTTTTTTAAAACGAATTCAATTTCTTTCTGATTCGCCACCAAACAAAGAAAGATCTCACACAAAGAATCATAACTACTGGAATTAAAGCATAATTGATTTCTTGCGGCAAGAAATTCCAAGCCGCCAAGAAAAATAATAAAATGATACCATAAGCTAAGAAATGTTTTGAAAGCCAAGCTCTTTCGGGCGGCGATCCGATTTTTTCTTTTTTAAGTAATAAAGCAATCGGAAATAAAAGTGGGTAGGTCCAAATAATGTTTAGGTTATTTTCGGTTACTCCATGATCAGTAAAGAACCAAAGTAAGAAAATAAACCAACCAAAAATACCTGCTATTATAAAAAGAATTTTATCGAAAAGGAAGCTCCTACTTTCCTTTATAAATTGATAGCCCGTGAAGAATAATACAACTAAAAACAAGGTCCGAAACAAAATAATTGGTGTAATTAGCTCTTTTTCTTTATCAGAAACTGCCAACATATCACGGTTGATAAGTTGTTTTGATAAAACCAATGGCTGCCATTTTCCATCACGATTGATTTTTGCGGCACCAAAGCCATCCATCAAATTATCGGGTAAAAACATAGCTCCATTTGCACCAGTAATTTCATCAGAAGGTTCTCCGATGGCTAAATCCATTCCAAAATCTGCCCAAAGCTTTTCGTTTTTACGAGCATATAAATCAATCCATTGGCGATATGAGCTATCGGCATGCAAAGTTTTACTTAACTGCAAACTATCTTTACATACTCTCCTCAAAACATCTCTTAAGCGAGTTGAACAATTATCATAAAAGAATTTATAAGCATATTCTCGGTTTTGTGGAAGATAATTGTTTTGCAAGAAATCAAAAACGCCTTGTTTTTGGGCTTGCGAAAGATTCAAAACCTGTTCAATAACTGCACGGTTTTCTTGACTCCAACCAGCCATATCATTCTCAAAATAATTTCCACTTATTTGATAAGGAAGCGTTCCACGCAAAAATTTAATATAAAAACCTTTTGTACGAAAATCAAAAGCACCGTAGTTGAAGTTAAAATCGAGCCCTTGGCGTAGGTCACGGATTCGGATGGCACTATGACCGAAAGTAGAATACAACTCAGCTCCTGGCGAAACCGTCAACAAGCTAATTGTAGTTTCTGGCGAAAGGGTTTGTGCATTAGAAACCGAAGCAACTAAAGCAATAAAAACTAAGAAGAAATATTTTTTCATACAGAAGAATGATTTTCTGCAAATATAAAATAAGATTTGGTAGGATTAAAAGATTGACAGGATTTAGTAGAAAAACAATTAAATCTTCAGTCGGTAGTCTTGAGTTGGTATTTTTGGTTGCCAACTGAAAATTGCAAACTGAAGACTAAAAAATCAATAACGGTCAACTTTTAAAGAAGAAAGTCCACTATCAACATTCAAATATATTTTTTTTGTGGCTTTATCAAAACCTTTTGTTTGCCAAACTCCATCCTTTATTTTCTCGAAGTTATCAAAATCTTTTGCGTTTAATGCACCGTCCATCTTGATTTCACAACCTACGCTTTCGGGTATTTTGATTTTTACGCTTGCCACACCTGAGTTAATATCTACATCTACTTTATCTTGTTTACCTCCCAATTTTATATCAATCGATGCCGCACCTGTTTCAATATCAAGTTTTTTAACCTTATAATTCGTAAAATCAAAATCCAATTCTCCAGCACCAATTCCCATATCAATATTCCAAACTGGTGCTGTGCTTAGTTTTAACAATACATCATTATTAATGTTATTATCCTCCCCAAAATTAAAATCTTTAGCTTTTTTATCCTTCATCGAAAAGTTAATTACTTTTCTTCCATCAATCGTTTCTTCCTCCAGCGTATAGCCAGATTTGAAACTTAGCAAAGTTGTGGCCTCAAAAAGTCGGTTTGGTGATTCTTCCAAATCAAATTCGGCTGCTCCACCACCAAGTTTTAAAGTTGCTTCTTTTACTTCAGGTGTCATTTCTACAGCAAAATATTGCTTATTTCTATCACCTTTAGTTGTATCCGAGTTTGATGAATAATCATCTTCTTCATCATCAAAATCATCAATATCTATATTGATTCCATCACTGATTTCATCTTTTATATCTTTTAAACCATCATCCACACACGTAAAGATTCCGAGTGGAATAGCAAATGCAATTAGTAGTGCAGAAGTAGCATTATATATGCTCTTTTTCTGGCTAAAAAATGCGGCTACACCAGCTAAAATCAACATAATTGGCCAAAATTGAGCAATTTTGCGGAATGACAAATTTAACTCAAACCAATCAAGGTTTGTACCGAGAAACAAGAAGCCCAACACGATAAGTATTGCTCCCCAGAAAATATTACTTTTACGTTCCATGTTTTTATTTTGATTAAAAAAAATGTGATTTGAAGTAAAAAATCCTGCAAGTTGTTTGAAATCTTACAGGATTTGTATAATTATTTTACAAATTTGAAGAACTATCGTTATTCGTAAAATTGGTAAAATTATCGTCTTTTCTGTCTTTAACTATAAGCCAAACACCAATTCCAATCAAAATAAGAGGCCACATTTGACCGATGTAACGAAATAAGTTAATATGAAAAAATGTCTTGAACGAAAAGATAATACCTAATATAATAAGTACTGCCCCACCTACTAAATTGTTTTTTTGATTGTGACTGCTCATAAAAGTAAAATTTGAAGTTTGAGAAATATCATTATTTGTTGAACTGGACGCTGGAGAGTTTCCTAATCCAGTAAAACCATAATCATATTTTATGGGTAAGACTACCCATAAGATGAAATAGGCAATGAATGCAGGTACTGGAGTAAAAAATAATAATACAAAAACTACTCGAATTAGAGTAATATCGATATTAAAATATTCGGCTAAACCTTGCGAAACTCCACCGAGCACCGCCTGACGGTTTTTGATTCTATATAGCGGATTGCCGCCCAATTTCTTTTCCATATCCCTAAATATATTGTTTTATTTAGTTTTTTTTAAGGAAGCCTTCTCTCTAAGATGAGACTTCCTTTGAGGTTGTTAGTTTGCAGGTGTGTAATTAATAGTTGTTATTTGAACAGACTCTTTGGTTGGCATCACTATCCAGAGGACTATGTAAGGGATAATTGCAGGAATTGGAGTAAAGAATGCTCCTACCATTAGTACGCGTACGAGTGTAACATCAAGATTTAAATACTCAGCTAAACCGGCCGCTACACCACCAATCATTTTATTTGATTTAATTCTTATTAGCGGGGTACCGCTCATTCGCTTTTCCATTGTTTTAATATTGTTTATGTATTTTGTTTTTCTTTAAAATCAACCCTCGTTTGGGTGATTGATGAAACAAAGATATAGGCTAAAGACGGTACTGTGTAATGCAAACTACATGAATGGAAAAAATTAATGTCAAAGGGGTTTATTTGAGGAAGGTTTTGGAAAAGTTATTACAAATGGTTGCAGATAGTTGTTTTCGTTGTAGATTGTTTGCCGTAGAAACTGTTGGTTTTTTCCGATTCAATAATTTGTAACAATATGAAACAAATAAATTTTTTAATCAACTTCAATCATTTCAAGTATATCTCTCAATTCATCATAATCTTTATAACCTGGTCGAATCTCATTACTTCCTTTCAATGCGATGCCTTTGATTGGCATTTCATCAAGAAGTTTGTTTACATTATCAGCTGTAATTCCAAAATCTAAAACTATTGAATAATTGAATAAGTATTCTTTAAGTGTAAAACGAGCAAAATCTGAGAAATCTCCTCCACGGACCAAAAAGAATTCTACAAATTGTGAATATCGCTCTAAATAATTTTCGAAATGTGGACTCTCAAATTCAAGTTTTAAGATAATTGGTTTCCCCAAATCCACAATTTGTGGTAAAAGTCCAGCTTCCGAAATTTGAACAGAATCTATTTCGTACGCCTCAAACAAAGCCTTTACTTCCTCATAATCAGCACTTTGAGTTTCGCCAACTATTTTTACACCTGCCACCCAAGATTTTATTTCTTTCATTTTTTCGGGCGAAACATAATCGACCGAACTTTTATCCATCACAAAACCAATCATTTCGACGCCCATACCAGCACAATAACGTGCATCCGACAAATTAGTTACGTTGCTTACTTTTACCAGTGTTTTTAATGACATTATCTTTTTGATTTACGATTTTATGAACTTCGAATACGCTAAATTATGAATTAAAGCCGAAGTCGATAACTGAGCGAAGCCGAAGTTCCGACTGAAGTTTCCATTAAATTCTCATTCTTTGGCTCAAAATTACCTCAGAACTATTCATAATCAAATTCTGTTGATTAATTTTGCAAGATAAACAATTCTTCATTCTTAATTCTAATTGTGCGAAAGCATAAAAACGGTTGGCATTGAACCAACGCAGTAAACAAAATGAGCAAACACGGAAGAATTTTAGTCGCCATGAGTGGCGGTATAGACAGTTCGTTGGCAGCAGTTATGCTCCACGAAGAAGGCTACGAAGTAATAGGTATGACCATGAAAACATGGGATTATGCTTCATCAGGCAGTAGTAAAAAAGAAACAGGATGTTGCAGCCTCGACTCAATTAACGACGCACGAAACATTGCCGTGAATTTAGGTTTCCCACATTATATATTGGATATTCGTGAAGAATTTGGCGATTATGTTATCGACCACTTTACTGGTGAATATTTAGAAGGCCGCACACCAAACCCGTGTGTATTGTGTAATACGCACATCAAATGGGACTCATTGCTTCGCCGTGCCGACAAACTTGACTGTGAATTAATCGCCACAGGACACTATGCAAATGTGCGTGAGGTCGGCTCTTCGAAAGAAAACTCTAGATTTGTAATCTCGAAAGGAATTGATACTTGGAAAGACCAAAGCTACGTTCTTTGGGGAGTTTCGCAGGAAAGTTTGGCACGTACAAAATTACCTTTGGGAAATTTGAAAAAATCAGAAATTCGAGAAATGGCAACCCAAAAAGAATTCTATGATTTGGTAAACAAAAAAGAATCTTACGAAATATGCTTCGTGCCTGACAATGATTACCGAGGTTTCTTAAAACGTCGAGTTGAAGGTTTAGAAGAAAGAGTAAAAGGTGGAAATTTTGTTTTGGAAGATGGGAAAGTAGTAGGCAAGCACGAAGGTTATCCTTTTTATACGATTGGACAAAGGAAAGGATTAGGAATTGCTTTCGGAACGCCAATGTTTGTTACCGAAATCAGGAAAGACACCAATGAGGTTGTTTTGGGTCACGAAAAATCTTTGGATAAAGATGGCATGATGGTTGGCAAAATCGTTATGCAAAAATATGCAAATTTGAATGGTTTAAGTTTGGAAACAAATACCAAAATCAGATACAAACACGAAGGTTCACCAGCTACAATTACCCAAGACGGAGATAAAATGAAAGTAATTTTCAACGAACCCGTCAGCGGAATTGCCCCTGGTCAAGCAGCGGTTTTTTATGAAGGCGATGATGTTGTTGGTGGAGGTTGGATATTAAAAAGTTTTAATCAAAACTCCGTTTTTGAGCAAGCACAGAACTAAACTTTAAAAAAAACTCCAATTTTACTCAAATAATTCACGAGAAGGCTACTTAAAATCAAAATATTAAGTAGCTTTTCTTTTTTAATAAAAGATTTCGATTTTTATTTCGTTATTTAAATAAAGAAAACTCTACCATAATCTTATGAAAATTTTCATACTCGGTTTACTTATATTAACCTCCTACACAACGTTCGCACAAAACCAATACTTTGTACTTTTCAAAAACAAAGCAAATTCGCCTTACTCAGTTTCTCGGCCAAAAGAGTTTCTTTCTGACCGCTCTATTAAACGTCGAACGAACCAAAAAATATCAATTACTGAGCGTGACTTCCCTCCTAACCCAAGCTATTTGTCCGAAATATCCAAAACTGGGGCAAAAGTATTATACAAATCTCGTTGGATAAACGGTGCTTTGATTCAGACCGATGCGGCTACTTTGACAAAGATTCTTAATCTTACGTTTGTACGTGGCTTAGAAGGAAAAGGAGATATTAGAAATGCACGTTTGAATGAGCAAGGTCAGACCATAAATAAAAAAGACAAATTTGGAAACGAAGGTATTTTAGATAATGGTCTTTCGCAAACTCAACTTGCGATGCTTGGTGCAGATAAAATGCACACAAAAGGCTTTCATGGCGAAGGAATGTTGATTGGTGTTTTAGATTCTGGATTTTTGAATGCCAATAAATTAACTTTTTTTAATGATTTATTCAATAATAAGAGAGTTATTGGCACTTGGGATTTTGTAAATAATGAGTCAAACGTTTATAATGATCACAATCACGGAACAAATGTTTTGTCTTGCATGGCGGCTTTTGAAAATAGTCGAATCGTAGGAACAGCCTATAAAGCAAGTTATTTGTTATTAACCACCGAAGACGTAGCCTCAGAAACAAAACGAGAAGAAGCCAATTGGCTTTTCGGTGCGGAAATGGCTGATAGTGTGGGTGTTGACGTAATTAACACCTCGCTAGGTTATACCGAATTTGACAATCCTATTCAAAATTATAAATACACCGATATGAACGGTGACCGAGCATTAGCCACTCGTGCAGCCGACTGGGCTGCCCAAGCAGGGATTCTGGTAGTCGCTTCGGCAGGTAATGATGGAAGTGGAAGTTGGAAATATATAGGGACACCCGCCGATGCTGATTCTATTATTGCCGTTGGTGCAGTGAGTAGTTCACAAAATATTGCATCCTTTAGTTCTTATGGTCCATCGGTTGATGGACGAGTTAAACCAGAGTTATCGGCTCAAGGATCAAATACTACAATTGGCAATACCAATGGAACTGTCGGATTAAGTAGTGGAACTTCATTTTCATCGCCTTTGATGGCTGGTTTTGCAGCGAGTTTTTGGCAAGCATTTCCGAATTTAACCAACATGCAGGTTAGAGAATATTTGATTCGTTCGGCAAATCAATACACAAATCCCGACAATCGTGTAGGCTACGGAATACCAAATTTCGATAAGGCTTATGAATTGGCAGAATTAGAGGCTCTTATAAATGAATTGAAAAAATCAGGTCAAGAAGTAATAGTTTTCCCAAACCCAATCAATGATGGTTCTAATACGAAGGTTTGGGTTTTGAAAAATGATGCAGGTACAAACTTTGAATACTCGATAACTGATTTAACAGGAAAAATACTTTGGAATTTGAGTACAAAAGAAAGTAAAATCACACTTCCAGCAATCAATGATTTACCACTTTCAAATGTAATTTTGAAAGTTACAGCAGAAAACCTAAAGTATTCGACTAAAATAATCAGATAAATTCTAAAAAGAGCTTTAAGGTTTTGAAACTTCTTTAAATTCAAAACCTTCTAGTTTTCTTATTATATTTTCCTCACCATTCTCATAATCGACTCAGAATCATTGTGTTCGGCGATTTTTTCGAGTGAAACCCATGACAAATCGTTCGATTCTTCTGTTATGATTAATTGCTCGTTCATATCGCCTTCAATCAAAAAACGAATATCGTAATGATAATGTGCAGGAATACCTTTCCTTTCTGGTATCAGATGTACGTCAACATCATATACTTCTCCATCAACAACTTTTAAATTTTTGAGTCCAGTTTCTTCATTGGCTTCCTTCAAAGCTACATTCAAAAGATCTGGTTCGCCATCGCAATGGCCTCCAGGCTGAAACCACCGATTTAGTTTCCGGTGGTGCGTCATCAAAACGTGGGTTCGAGCATCATTTATTATCCAAGCCGAACCAGTTACGTGTCCAATTAATAGTTCACGCTTAAAACAATCTTCATTCGTTTTCACAAATTCAATCGTTTCATTTTTCATTTTCAATTCGTTTTCATCAATCGGCGAATGCTTTTCGAGCAAATCAAGTAATATCTTTCGGTGCATTTTTGAAGTTTTATACGTAGATTTGTGCGAATTTAGTTCATCAAATCAACAAAATCATTCTAACTAATGAAAAAAATTGTCCTATTAGCACTAGGTTGCTTATTATCAAGTACCTCAATTTTTGCACAAATCACCCCAGCTCCAAGTCCAGGAGCAGCTATTTCGCAAGTGGTTGGTGTAACCAAAATCTCAATTGATTATTCTCGCCCATCATTAAAAGGTCGTGAGATATTCGGCAAATTAATTCCATTCGATAAAGTATATCGTACAGGTGCGAATAGTTCAACTAAAGTCGAAATAACTGGCGACATTACTGTTCAAGGCCAAGTGTTAAAAGCTGGAAAATACTCAATCATGTCAATTCCAACTCAAACAAACTGGACAATTATCTTCAGTAGAAAACTTGATGTAACGGAACAAAATTATTCGGCATCTGACGATGTTTTGCGTGTTACAGCTCGCCCACAAGATATTTCATCAGTAGAAACGCTAACTTTCGATTTTTCGGATGTAAAAGATGATGCAGCTACATTAAGTTTTTCTTGGGAAAAAACTAAGGTTTCATTAGCAATTGGTGTTGACAATGTTGCTTCTATCGAAAATGCAGTTGCACAAAAAAACAACGAGGCTGCAAATACTTTCCAGCAAGCAGCTGATTATATGTTGCAAAAAGGCTTGGATTTAAACAAAGCATTAGGTTTAGTTGACAAATCTTTGGCTTTACGTGAAAACTTCCGTAACAACTGGATTAAAGCACAAATATTAGATAAACTTGGTAAATCATCGGATGCCCTTGGTTCTGCCTTAAAAGCTCAAGTTCTTGGTGCTGGTGATGCTTCCTACTCATTCTATAAGGATGGTATCGAAAAAGGCATCAACGAAATAAAAGCAAAAATCCCTGTTGCTGCTCCAGTTGTAGAGACTTCTAAGAAAAAGAAAAGCTAATGCCTCGACTATGCTCGGCAACCAATATATGGTAATTTCGGTTGACTTTGCAATTAATTCACTGGTTTCTACTTCGCTCAACCATAGGTTTCGGTTTCGTTCAACCACCGAATGAATTATAATTTGTGGCACAACTTTTCAGTTGTGCCACAAATGTTTTTAGACATCTTGAAAACAAATCCATCAATATTATTGATATAAATTCGTTAGATTTAAAAAATAATTATCTCCATGCGAAAACAATTTTTCTTAATTTTATTTCTAATAAATTTTGTTGCTTTCAGTCAAGAAAAAACCCTAAGGTTTGAAGATTATATCTATGAGTCAAATATAAAAACAGTACTTCTTTATCCGTTATTAGGAGAAGCTCATGATGCAGCTCGTACACTCAACCCTCCTGTACTTTCACTTCAAGATTCAAAAAATCTTTGGCTCGAATTTGATGATTTGAATGCCAATTACGAGCAATATCACGTAAAAATCTTACATTGTACCTACGATTGGAAGCAATCAGTACTATCAGAAATCGAATATATGCTCGAATATAACGACCTGATTATCAACGACTATCAGGTTTCTCGCACAACCAAAGTACCTTATTATCATTATAAAATTGAAATCCCAAAAGTTTTACTTTCAGGAAATTATCTTCTTGTGGCGTGGCGTGGGCGTAGAAAAGAAGACATCATTTTCAGCAAACGTTTCATGGTTTACGAACCACAAGTTGGAGCATTCGGCACAGTTCGCCAAGCACAAGCACCATCAAAATATAAGACACATCAACAAGTAGATTTTGAAGTAAATTATGGCGGATATAGACTGATGTCACCTCGAGATGAACTGAAAATTATCATTCGTCAAAATTTTCGTTGGGATAAAACCGTTCGAAATCTGAAAGCTTTTAGTGTTAATGAAGGAATGTCGAAACTTGAATTCCGTTTTTTTGATGATGAAAATGTATTTCCAGCAGGCAATGAATTTCGTTTTTTTGATACCCGAAGCACTAATTACAACGGCCAATATATAGCCAAAACCAATCGAGGCAAAGAAGATGAAATGTGGATTTCTCCCCAAAACAATCGAAGCGAAACTACCTATATCGAATCGAATGATTTTGATGGAAACTACGTCCTAGATAATCGAGAAGGAAGTGATGGTTCGGTTGATGCCGATTATATTTATATGACTTTTGGGCTTAAAACCCATGAATTGGAAGATGCCAACGAAAAAGTTTATGTCAACGGAAGTTTTAATGATTGGCGACTTGACAAAACCAATGAAATGCTTTATGATAATAATTTTGGAGGATATACAGCCACGATTCGACTAAAACAAGGGGTTTATAACTACGATTTTACAACTCAAAAACCGAATAAAACCACCGATGAAGTTTATTTTGAAGGTAATTTCGGCGAAACTCAGAATACTTACGAAATCTTTATTTATCATCGTCCTGTTACGGCACGTGCAGAAAAATTAGTCGGCTACCACACAATAGATTTCAATAAAAGAAGATAATTTATCGCTCGAAAATTCACATTATTCATTAAAAGAAATAAAATTATGAAAACAGTCCTCATCGTTGGTGCATCAGGCCTAATTGGGAAACACCTTACTCAAAAGCTATTAGCAAGTAATTATTACGAAAAAGTCAGTGTAATAGTCAGGAAACCGCTCAATATTATTCATCCAAAACTAGAACAAATCATAATGGATTTTGATAATTTGGACGCTTCTATAATTATGGCCGAAGATATTTTTTGTTGCCTCGGAACTACCATGAAGCAGGCTGGCTCAAAAGATGCTTTTTATAAAGTAGATTTCACGTATCCGCTCAATTTTGCCAAAGCAGGACTCGCAAATGGGGCAAAACAGTTTCTGTTTGTATCATCAATGGGAGCAGACGAAAAATCGATGGTTTATTATAGCAGAGTAAAAGGCGAAATAGAAAAAGCATTGAGCGATTTACATTATCCGACACTGCTCATCTTACGCCCTTCAATGCTGGAAGGCGAACGTGAAAACCCACGAATGGGTGAGAAAATCGGAAATGCAGTTATGAATTTCTTTGCACCACTTATTCCTGATAAATATAAGGTAATTATGGGTGAAAAAGTAGCCAAAGCTATGCTCGAATTGGCACAAAGAAACATCAAAAACAAAAATATTTTTAAGTCAGATAGTCTGCAAAAATTTTAATTTTTCTAGAACTTATTAACGAAACTGGAGCCAAGCAAACACACGAATGGCTCTACCTTATTCATGCTTTTTGAAGATACTTTTAAAACAATCAGAACTCCTACCGAAGGAATATTTAAAGATAGAGGAAGTAAGTTTATGGCTTACGCCTACCCTATCGAGCACGAAAACGAAGTAAAACAATTGGTCGAAAATCTTAAAAAGGAGCATTTTAAAGCCGTGCATCATTGCTACGCCTATCGTTTAGGACTCGACCGAAGTAATTTTAGAGTCAATGATGATGGCGAACCTTCAGGAACGGCTGGCAAACCAATTTTGAATACTTTGCTTTCGCAAGAAATAACAAACATTTTGGTAGTTGTTGTAAGATATTTTGGAGGAACACTTTTAGGTGTACCCGGTTTGATAAATGCCTATAAATCTGCAACAATTGAGGCATTGGCAGTGGCCGATATTATCGAAAAGACCGTTAATGATGTTTATAATGTAAGTTTTGAGTTTGTGCAAATGAATGATATAATGAAGGTTGTGAAGGAATTTAGCTTAAAAATAAGAAACCAAACCTATGATAATCAATGCACAATGGAACTCGAATTCAGAAAAACACTGACCAACCAAGTTATCGGGAAACTTGAAAAAATTGATGGGATTGTGGTTGAGTATTTGATGACGGTTTAGCGGGAAGTACGATAAAAATAAAATTTATATGGACTAAAACAACTAACAACCGACTTAGATTTTCAAAAAGTGGAGGCATTGACTAAAAATGAACATCTACAATTCTATAAGCATTTGTATAATTTTGAGCAGTAGGAATTCTAAATCCCAAACATCGGCAAGCCGTGTCCGTTAAAACCCAAAACAAAAAATGAAAGCCATCACGAAAATCCTCTTAGTTTCAGTAATATCATTAATTGCTTTTAGCTCTTTTGCACAAAATAAATTAAAATTCAAACCCAAAGAGATTTACAAAACCAGCAGTTTGGTCATTACTCAAATTTCTGAAAATACTTTTAAGCATGTTTCCTTCCTGCAAACCAATGATTTTGGCTTTGTTCCTTGCAATGGTTTATTCGTTAGAAATAATAATGAAATCATTGTTTTTGATACACCAACCAATGATAAAAGTGCAGAAGAATTAATAAAATGGGTAAGCGAAACACTTCATTGCAAAATCAATGCAGTGATTCCTACGCACTTCCATGATGACTGTTTGGGAGGTTTAAAGGCTTTCCATCACAATAATATTCCTTCCTATGCAAATTTTGAAACAATCGAACTTGCAAAAGAGAATAATTTCACCGTTCCGCAAAATGGTTTCAAGAACTTACTTGAATTAAAAGTGGGCAAAGAAAAAATAACAGCAAAATTTTTTGGCGAAGGACATACCAAGGATAATGTTGTTGGCTATTTTCAAAGCGAAAATATAATGTTTGGCGGTTGTTTGGTCAAAGAACTAAATGCTAGCAAAGGTTATTTAGGTGATGCAAATCTTGCAGAATGGTCAAATACAGTCGAAAAAGTCAAAAAAGCCTACCCAAAGGCAAAAATTGTGGTTCCAGGTCACGGCGAATATGGCAATCAAAAATTACTCGACTATACAATCAAATTATTCAAAGTTCAATAAAATACTTTCTAAATCAAAAATTTCATATTGCTTAAAGAAGTACAAAATAGATACTTTCATCAATAAATTAAGAATCTGCGTTCAAAAGGCTCTGAATATCATTCATAAAAATACTTTCATTGTATTAAGCAGTTGGTTATATTTAATCTACAAGTTTTTTTCATAAAAAACTGATAGACAGTGTTTTATGTTAGTGTAGACTGTAGACTATTGACCGAGTAAAACTAATTTCAATTCAAAAAAGAAAATTTTTGTTAAATTGCTTACTCAATCAACCCCATTTAAGCAATTTTACCAATGACCACAAAATCAATCTTCAGATTTTCATTATTGTCGGTTTTCAATGCAGTCACTTTTGCAGCAAAATCTCAAGACTGGGAAGTAATGACTCCGACAAATACCTGCACCAATCGCCATGAAAATACAATAACAGCCGTTGGCAATAAATTAGTATTATTGGGTGGTCGTGGCATAAAACCCACTGAAATTTACGACATCAAGACCCAAACTTGGACAAAATCAGTTGAAACGCCAATCGAAATACATCATTTGCAAGCCGTAACATACAATGGTGAAGTTTATGTAATGATGGCTATGACTGGCAAATATCCCCACGAAACCCCAATTCCAAATATCTACATTTATAATCTTGAAAAAGGCGAATGGCGAGTTGGCCCTGAAATTCCGAAAGACCGATTGCGTGGCTCTGCAGGTTGTATAGTTTATAAAAATAAAATTTATACAGTCTGCGGAATCTTAGATGGGCATTGGGACGGCCACGTGGCATGGCTCGACGAATACGACCCAAAAACCAATACTTGGGTAAAACTGGCCGACGCCCCTCACATCCGTGACCACGTAAGTGTAGCCGTTGTAAATAACAAAATTTATGTTGCAGGTGGCCGACGTTCAACAGCTCGAATCAACCAAGTACTTAATTTGACCGAAGCGGCAATTGATGTCTATGATTTAAAGAAAAAAACATGGCAAACACTTCCTAACGCTTTGAATTTACCAACCCAACGTGCAGGAAATTCTTCAGTTGCTTTTGGCGATAAACTTTTGGTTATTGGTGGCGAAAGTGCTACTCAAGTACCTGCTCACAGTGAAGTAGAAGCTTTTGACACAAAAAAAATGAAGTGGGTGCCTTTTCCAAGTTTAAAACAAGGGAGACACGGTACCGGAGCATCGATCGTAGGAGGGAAAGTTTATTCGGTAGCAGGTTCGGCTAATCGTGGTGGTGGTCCAGAAATCAATGAAATGGAAGTTCTGAAATAATAAATTCAACGAAATAAGCGATAATTGAAACAATATTGACACTAAAGAAATTGCTAAAATCAGATAGAATTATTCTAAAATGTACTTATTTTGTGTAAAAATGATTTTTCTGAATGAAAGCTAATTCATTTTATATTACAATATGTATTAAACCATTATTGATAAAATGAAACTTTTACTCAGAAAAGCAACACAAAACGATGCAGATTTGACTTTTGAAATCGAACAAGGATCTTTTAAGGAATACAGCGATGCCGTTTATGCCATCGAAATAAAATCTCATAGAAAAGAATTTGATTCAAAAAATATTCAGATTGTTGAATTTGAAAAACAAATTATCGGTTATTTGGAGATAGAAGAAAAAAGTCATTCTTTTGAGATTCTAAATATTATGATTCAAAAAGAATTTCAGAATCAAGGGTTTGGTCGGCAACTACTCTATAAAGTAATTAAAGATGGACAACGAAAATCGAAAGGAATCGAATTACAGGTACTCAAAAATAACCCAAAAGCAAAGCGTTTTTACGAAAACTTAGGTTTTCAAGTGTATTTTGAAACCGAATTTGAATATAAAATGAAATTTTCTCATGCAAGTAGGATTTTTAGAAATTAAATGGACTGATATTGTAGATATAACACTCGTCGCATTTCTGATGTACTATATTTACAAATTGGTCCGTGGCAGTGTGGCAAGTAGGGTTTTCTTGGGTTATTTACTCATTTATTTGTTTTATTTGATAGTCAAAGCTATTGGTTTAGATCTTCTTACCCGTATTTTGGAGTATTTTATGGGTGTAGGGGCTATTACTTTGATAGTACTTTTTCAGCAAGAAATTCGACGTTTTTTGTTGTTAGTTGGAAAATCTACTTCTCTCACAAATAATCAGTTTTTTGCCAGTTTACTAGGCACAGATTTAATTCCAGAGGAAAAATATCCGCTTAAAACAATTATCGACGCCACAAAAACGATGTCAAATGAGTTTACAGGCGGTATTATTGTTATTCAAAAAGAAGATGATTTAGACAAATTTGCAGAATCAGGCGATGCTTTAGATGCAGTTTTATCTAAGAAATTAATTTTGTCGCTTTTTAGTCAATACAGTTTACTAAACGACGGAGCAATCATCATTGATAGCAGCCGAATAAAAGCAGCACATTGTATTTTACCGATTGCCAATAACGACGATTTACCATCTAATTATGGTTTTCGCCATCGTGCGGCTTTAGGTATTTCGGAGGCAACCGATGCTGCTGCCATTTGTATTTCGGAAGAAAATGGCAAAATATCCTTAGCTATTAATGGAAAAATAAAAACCATTTCAACCACGGAACTCGAAAGAGATTTAAAAGCGTATTTTTTTAAATAATATTAGTGTTTTACCTCAATAATAAATTCCCCTTTAGGGATTAGGAATACTTGACAACATTCTATCCAGGACCATCAAAAGTATATCCGCAAGTGGCAACTTATCTACAAGATGCCATGAATGATGGAATTTTAAGCCAAAATCACCGAAGTACAGCATTTATGTCAATGCTGCAGGATTGCATTTATGTCTTCAAACAAAAACAAAACATTCCCGATGATTACGAAGTTTTTTTTACTTCATCGGCCACAGAATGTTGGGAAATTGTTAGTCAATCGCTCGTAAAAAACCATAGCCATCATGTTTTCAATGGTGCTTTCGGTGAAAAATGGTTTGAGTATGCCTCTCGCTTGGGCAAAACAACTACTTCTTCAAAATTTGCTTTTCAAGAAACCCTTGAAGAAAACATTTCTTCCAATGCTGATGTTTGGTGTTTCACACAAAACGAAACATCGAATGCTACACAAATCAAAAATTCATTTATCGGAAAACTTCATACTAAAGCAATAATTGCGATTGATGTAACTTCATCATTGGGAGGAATCGAACTTGATTGGAAATTGGGCGATATTTGGTTGGCTTCGGTACAGAAATGTCTCGGTTTGCCTGCTGGAATGGGAATTATGATTTGTTCACCAAAGGCCATCAAACAGGCCGAAGCAATTGGCGACAGTAATTTTTATAATAGCTTACTTTTCATCAGAGATAATTTCAATAAGTTTCAAACGAATTACACGCCTAATATTTTGGGCATTTATTTATTGATGAAAGTAATGCAGCAAGTGCCTAATATTCAAACAATTAACTCGCATATAAAAGAACGAGCAAAGGATTTTTATGAGTTTATAGATAAAGAAACAAATCTTGATTTATTGATAACAAATAATGAAGTAAGGTCTGAAACCGTCATTGCAATTAATGGAACGGTTGATGAAATTTTGGTTTTGAAGCAAAAATCTAAAGAAAATAACATAATTTTGGGTAATGGTTACGGTACATGGAAAGATACCACTTTCAGAATAGCCAATTTCCCAGCAATTGAAGATTGGGAATTCGACAAACTAAAAACCTTACTAATCCCATGAACTTCGTTTTTAAAGAAATTATCTCGGTCTCAATAATATTATTTTCGGTCATTGATATTTTGGGGGCAATTCCGATTATTATTGATTTACGCAAAAAAGCGGGTAGTATTCATGCCGAACAAGCTACTTTGGTCGCTGGTGGCTTGATGATAACTTACCTATTTTTAGGTATTAGCATTTTGAATTTATTTGGCGTTGATGTTAAATCCTTCGCAATTGCTGGAGCTTTGATTTTGTTTTTGATTGGCTTTGAGATGATTTTGGGAAGAAGCATTTTCAAACACGAAACCACTGATAGTAAAGCTACTTCAATTGTGCCATTGGCTTTCCCGATTATTGCAGGGGCTGGTACTATGACGACAATTATTTCGCTGAAGGCTGCTTATCAGGTTGAGAATATCATTATTGGAATTATGCTCAATTTGCTTGTAGTTTATATAGTTTTAAGGAACTCTCAACTAATAGAAAAAATTCTTGGCCCAACTGGTGCTGATATTCTTCGTAAAGTTTTTGGAATGATTCTGATTGCAATTTCTATCAAATTAATAAAAACGAACCTGTTTTAGTACATAAAACGGTGTCTAAGCTAAGTCGAAGACACCGTTTTGTTTTCAAAATTTTGTATTTCTATTTTTTCTTTCTTAAATATACATTTCCGTGGTTTGACCTAATTTTAAATTTTTCACCACTACCATTGATTTTTCCAATAGCTGCATTTACAACTTGAAATTTAGTTTCTAATTATATTTAGTTGAAAAATTAATTAATGTTTCAGTAAGTCTAAAAATATTTTTTTTGAGTAAAAATCTAACATAATTAAGCGAGTATTGTTATCAAAAAGTCATCTATTTAGACAAAATATGTCCATTAATCTTGTTTCATTCTCCGTTCATCAAATGATTACAACGAAATTTGGCATTTTTGATTAGTTTTACCAAATTTTATTCTTCAAACTATTAATTCAAATTTATGAAATTATTGAAATTTACTTTTTTAAGCTCGTTGATTTTGAGTGTAGCTCTCGGAGCAAATGCACAGAAAAAAGATGAAAAAAAAGCAGAAGACCCTAAACCAGTTACCGCAGCCCCTGCTGCTCCAGCAAAACCTGCCGAAGCACCCAAAACAGGCCCAAAACCTTATAATGATATAATAACAGACAAAGCAAAAACCAGCAAAGGTTTGATGACCGTACACAAAATTGAAGACAAGTATTTCTTTGAAATCGGCGACTCTTTGATTGGACGTGACATCATGACCGTAACTCGTTACTCGAAAACTGCCGCTGGTGGTGGCATTTTTGGTGGTGAAGAGGTTAATCGTCAAGTAGTAAGATGGGAAAAAGGTCCGGAAAACAAACTTTTCTTGCGTTCAATCACCTTAGTTATTGCTAGTGCAGATAGTACAAAACCAATTTTTCAAGCAGTAAAAAATTCGAGTGCCGACCCAATCATCGGCGTATTTGATATAAAAGCCCTTAAAAAGGACACATCTTCGGTTATAGAAGTAACTGATTTCTTCAAAGGTGATAATCAAGTTTTTTCGCTTGACCCAATCAATAAACAACTATTGAAAATTGCGGCAATTCAAGCTGACCGTTCGTTTATCCAACATATTCGTTCGTACCCAATCAACACTGAAATTCGTACAACCAAAACTTTTAGTGTTATACCTCCTTCGGTTTCATTAGTTCCAATTCCACAAATTGGTGGTTACTTACCAGCCTCTCGTGATGCAGGTGTTGTAACGATGGAATTCAACACTTCTATGATAATTTTACCAAAAACTCCCATGCGTAAGCGTTATTTCGACCCGCGTGTTGGCTACTTTGCGAACCAATATGCTACTTTTGGTGAAGAATCACAAAAATCAGACAATGAGGTATTTGCTGTAAGATGGAAACTAGAACCTAAAACACCAGAAGATGCCGAACGCCAAAAGAGTGGAGATTTGATTGAGCCAAAAAAAGCAATAGTCTATTATATCGACCCAGCAACGCCACAAAAATGGCAAAAATACCTCAAATCAGGTGTTGACGACTGGCAAGTAGCTTTCGAAAAAGCAGGTTGGAAAAATGCAATTCGTGGCGAATACATGAATCCAAAAGACAGCTTAGGTTTGGAAGATGCTCGTTACTCGGTAATCAGATATTTTGCGGCTGATATTCAGAATGCTTACGGCCCGAACGTACACGACCCACGTAGCGGCGAGATTTTAGAAAGCCATATCGGTTGGTACCACAACGTCATGCGTTTGGTAAGAAACTGGTACATGATTCAGACTGCTGCTGCCGACCCTCGCTCAAGAAAGAAAAACTTTGATGATGAATTGATGGGACAATTGATTCGTTTTGTATCATCACACGAAGTTGGTCACACAATTGGTTTACGCCACAATATGGGTGCAAGCTCGGCTACACCTGTTGAAAAATTACGTGATAAAGAATGGGTTGCAAAAAATGGACACACTTCATCTATCATGGATTATGCTCGTTTCAACTACGTAGCACAACCAGAAGATGGCGTAACGGATTTCTTCCCACGTATCGGTGATTATGACATTTGGGCGATTCAATGGGCTTATAAATACTTCTCAGAAGCAAAAAGTGCAACTGAAGAAAAATCAATCTTAAATGAATTGACGAAAGAAGCAGTTAAAGACCCTCGCAAGCGTTTTGGTACAGAGGTAAGTCCTTTCGACCCACGTTATCAAACAGAAGATTTGAGTGATAATGCAATGAAAGCTTCCGATTATGGTATCAAAAACTTACAAAGAATATTGCCACAATTGCCAGAATGGAGCAAAGAAAATGGCGAATCTTACAAAGAATTAGCTGAATTATATGCGAATGTAACAGGTCAATATCGTCGTTACATTGGTCACGTAACCAAAAATGTGGGCGGTATTTATGATACGCCAAAAACCTACGACATGGAAGGTTCGGTTTATGAAGTTGTGCCAAGAGCAACTCAAAAAGAGGCCCTTAACTTCTTAAATCGTCAAGTTTTTGAAACACCAACTTGGATGCTCGACAAGAATATTTTAAATAAAATAAACCCAGAAACAGGCGTTGAGGCAGTAAAAGCCATTCAAGAAGCTACATTAAACAATCTTTTGGCAGGTGACCGTGCAGTGAGGTTAATGGAAACTGGTTCGGCAAGTGCAGCTAATTATAACTTAGATGAATTGATGATAGATTTGCGTGGAAGTATTTGGTCTGAATTAAAATCTAAGAAAATAATCGACATTTACCGCCGTAACCTACAGAAAGTATTTGTTGAGAAAGTAACTTCATTACTTACACCAGGCATGGCAGCGGTTTCATTCATTCCGCAAGGTGCAACTTATGGCTTTGAAACTCGTATGGTAGATTTGAAGAAAACTGATTTACCATCAATCGCAAGAGCACATTTGGAAGCCTTGAAAGGAGAAATCAAAGCAGCATTGCCATTAACAGTCGACAAAATGAGCAAATATCACTTACAGGATGTATTGCAAAGAATTGATAATGCATTGAATCCCAATAAATAAAAAACACATTTTTTAAGAGTCAAAGAGCGAGGCGAAAGTCTCGCTCTTTTTGGTTTTCATTATCTATTAATTTTTAGGCAAAGGTGGTACAGTCAGCAACGGCGGCAAAGCCAAAACCATTGATAATGGAAAAGTAGTTGTCTCTAAATATTTTTAAAAATCAATAATTGTTCTTCCAAAAGGGCAGTAATGATATTGCAAGAATAGATGCTCAAACTCGTGTAATTGTGATAAATATACCGAATATTAAAAATGTTGATGAAATAAAATGGGGTGAATCTCGTTTGAGAATTGATGATTTGGAATCCCTAAAGGGTATGATTTTTTATCAAATGTACCAAATGCTATTCAAAAATCGTTAGAATCTCGTAAGGATGTTGACCCAACATTAAAAGTTGCCAACTTCAGATATTAAAAATACAACAAGTTTTTAATATTATTAGCGTAACAAAATACTTTACAATAGAATCAGCCACGAAGCGAATCACAAAAAATTTTGTTAATCAATAATCGGTTAATACTATGGCAATAAGACCGATTTCGCCGTTGATATATAATAAATCTACGTTATTTTAGTGAGGCCGAATGTCATATAAGTATGGTCAATGCCATCTTCGACATAATCATGCCCAATAAGCTCAAAACCAAGCGATTGATAAAACTTAATTAAATAACTTTGTGCTCCAATCTTAATTGGTTCGTCGCCAAATAATTCAATCGTTTTTTCAATTGACTTTTGCATCAATAACTTGCCAATTCCGCTACCACGTGCTTGTGAAGAAGTTACAACCCGCCCAATTGAAGTATAACCTTCATAATAAACACTTTTATCAAAAAGGCGAGTGTAAGCAATTAATTTGTTATTTTTATCCCAAATCATAAAATGCCAAGCCAATTGATCTTTTCCATCGGCATCAACAAATGGGCAGTTTTGTTCAAAAACAAAAACTTCTTGCCGCAGCACCATAATAGCATAAAGTTCGTCAAGACTCAACTCATAAAAAGGCAAACAATTAATAATCATTTAAAATCTAATTTTTATTAACCAAATGTTAGAATATATTTGTAAGAATTAAAGATAAATTCCAAATACGTCATTGTAAAAATGTATATAAATATACACACTCACAATCCTGAGAAACAAGATAATCAACAAATAATATATAACCTGACTATTCCTCAATCTGAAGAAGCACTGGAAACTTTCCCAGATGAAACCATTCCAAACAATTGGCTTTCAGCAGGGATTCATCCATGGTACATCAACGAAAACAATCAAAAACTTCAACTCGAAAAACTCCGCCAACTTGCTAAACATCAAGACATTAAACTCATTGGTGAGTGCGGATTAGACCGACTAAAAGGAGCATCTCTGCCGCTTCAAGAAGAAATATTTATTAAACAAATCAGAATTGCTGAAGAAGTAAAAAAGCCACTCATTATACATTGCGTAAAATGCTTTAACGAGTTGATTTCCATCAAAAAAATCGTTCGCCCAAAAGTCCCAATGATTGTTCACGGCTTCAATAATAATCTTACGATTGCCCAAATGTTACTCGATAAAGGTTTTTATTTATCACTTGGATCCACAATTTTGCAAGAAAATTCAAATGCTGCACAAATTTTATCTCAAATTCCGCTAGAAAAACTTTTTTTCGAAACTGACGATAAAGATATTTCTATTACCGAAATCTATGAAAAAGCATCTTTTATTCTAAAAACACCATTAAATAAGCTGGAAGATATTATTTTTGCTAATTATTTAGAAATCTGTGCTTAAATATAGATCGAAATAGAGGACAATCGTGTCCAGTTTGTAAACAAAAAACAATAAAATGAATAATTCCTTCAACGATACATTCAATAGTTTCAAACGACAAACTTGGCAATCAAAAAACATTAAACCAATTGATATTTTATTTAAGCTTGCTTCAGATACGTTAGGTACTTTTGTTGAAATTGTTGACAAAAACCTAAATCCTGTTGAAGTAAATTATCAAGCTTATACTGGCGAGGTACGAAATGTTTTACGTCAAATAGAAAGTATCCGTGAGCGTGAAGCGTTCGTAATAGAGTGGGGAAAAGAACAAGGAAGCCTGTATCTATCTGAACATGAATATTTACTTTCTGCTCTCAAAAACACCGATTTGTTGGTCAATGACAAAGGCGAACAAGTCAATATTGCTGATGAAGAACACCAAGTAGTTTTTGAGATAAAACCAATACCAACGAATGAAAAACGACTTTCGGTAAAGCCTGTTTTATTCGTTAATCATCAAGCCGTTGAAGCAATTCAAACAATTTCAGAAGGTTTTTTGATAGCTAAAAATACAATTTATGAAATCATGCCTTTAGGTCATAATTTCAATCGTTTAGATGCTTTTAGTTCAGAAATTGGTATAAATGACCTCGAAAAATATCTGTCATTATTGTTTTCTTATCTTGATAACTTCAAAGTTGAATACAAAAACTACAAAGTTGAAGAATTACGAGAAACTCGGGCCACTGAACCAGCTTTGGTTTTTGAGAAAATTGATACCGACAATGCACTTCACCTAAGAATCACTCAAATTTTACAAGGTTTCGATGTTGAATTTCTGGAACAATTCGATTTGCATAAATGCGTAGAAATAAGCGAGTTAGAAGAAACAATCCGAGTAGTATATATAGAACAAAAACCAATTGAAGAGCTTT
Organism: Emticicia agri; assembly: GCA_945860265.1. Taxonomy (GTDB): domain Bacteria; phylum Bacteroidota; class Bacteroidia; order Cytophagales; family Spirosomataceae; genus Emticicia; species Emticicia agri_A. The sequence goes on from CAMAQF010000021.1 coordinate 32,859, forward strand.
CGGATATTATTTTTAAACTACTGAAAAAACATATTCCGAAAGAAGTCAAAAAGAAAACCAACGAGATTTATCAAGAAGAAAACCTATTTGTGGTGCCACAAGAAATTGCAAATGGTTTTATTTACAATGAATTATCTACATTATTGCTGAGTTGGAAACTCTTCGGGGCTGAAAAACTCAAATCTTATAAAATCAATACTTCTCAACCAAGATTAGATGTGAGCCTTTCATCAGGCATTGATTTTTTAGAAGGAACTGCTACGCTGGATTTTGACGGTGAAAAAATATCGCTTTGGGAAGCCCTCACGCAATACCGCCAAAAACGATATGTTGAGCTCTCGGATGGTTCGCATGCCCTAATGAATGAATCGTATGTGTTAAAATTACAGCGATTATTTAAGAAGAAAAAAGATAAAATTGAAATCTCGTTTTTTGACTTGCCGCTAGTTGAAGAATTGATTGATGAACGTAATTCATCAGCAGTTTTCAAAAAATCTAAGTCAATTTTTGAAGGTTTTAATAGCATAAAAAGCAATTCTAAAAAACTTCCGACAGTAAATGCCAAACTTCGCCCTTACCAAGAATATGGGTATCAATGGTTGAGTTATTTGAAAGAGCAAAAACTCGGCGGTTGTTTGGCCGATGATATGGGTCTTGGAAAAACCATTCAGACGATTACCCTTCTGAGCGAAATTTACCCAAAACAAAAGAAACCTACGTTGGTTGTCATGCCCAAAAGTTTGTTATTTAACTGGAAAAATGAAATTCAGAAATTTAATCCAGCCATCACGACTTATACATATTATGCCGAAAACCGCAAAATTGAAGATGCCTTAAAGTCAAATTTGATATTTACGACATACGCCATGCTTCGCAACGATATTGAAATTTTTAAGGAAGTTGAGTTTTATTATGTGATACTTGACGAATCTCAAAACATTAAAAATATGATATCTCAGACTTCAAAAGCAGCACTTTTGATTCAATCTGAACATAAATTGGCATTAAGTGGCACGCCAATCGAAAATAATCTGGGCGAATTATACTCACTTTTTCGTTTCCTAAATCCTGCCATGTTTGGTTCGGCACAAAATTTCAACGATAATTATCTGATTCCGATTCAAAAAAACCGTGATACCGATGCGATTCTCGAACTTCGGAAAAAGATATATCCATTTATACTGAGAAGATTAAAATCAGAAGTTTTGACCGAACTTCCCGATAAAATCGAACAAACGCTGTATGTCGAAATGTCGGAGCCGCAAGCAAGACTTTATGAGCAGCGACGTTTGTTTTATCAAGAAGCCATCAAGCAACAAATCAAGTCTTCGAGTATCGAAAAAAGTCAGTTTTTTATCTTTCAAGCTTTTAACGAACTTCGTCAAATTGCTTCTATTCCAGAAACAAAATCTGATGGAAAAATTGCTTCGCCAAAACTCGAACTATTGACAGAACAAATGACCGATGCCATAGCGAATGGACATAAAGTTTTGGTTTTTGTTAATTATTTAGCCGCCATCGAACTTATCGAAGGTATTCTTGAAAAAGAAGGAATTGATTTTGTGAGCATGACTGGCTCGACCCGTGATCGCCAAAAACTCGTTGAAAGATTCCAAAACGACATCAATTGCAAGGCATTTGTAATGACACTTAAAACTGGAGGAACTGGCTTAAATCTAACAGCCGCAGACATGGTGTTCATCTTCGACCCATGGTGGAATGTAGCCGCCGAAAGTCAGGCGATCGACCGTACCCACAGAATTGGCCAAACTCGAAAAGTGACGAGCTATAAACTCATAGCTCAAAATACAATTGAAGAAAAAATATTACTTTTACAAGATAAGAAAAAACAGCTCTTTGATGATGTAATTTCTGCAGATACCGCTTCAGTAAAAAGTTTAAGCGAAGACGATATTAATTATTTGTTGAAATAAAAAAGCTTTTCACGATTTTGGCTTTTAGAAAAAATTTATGAAAGCTAAATGCTAACAGCCAAATATAATAAACATGGCAAAAGAACGAGATTTAGATAATTTATTTAATGATTACGACAAGTTTATGGCTTCCATAGGCTTGGGTATTCAGAAAGATAATAAGCCGAAACCTTCGGTATTTGGCAATTCAGAAGATGAATTATCGAAACTAAGCAAAGAACTTGATAAAGGTTTGTATAAACGAGAAAACTTCATGCAAGGGTTTAGGAAACCTTTACTTAACATGTTTGCCGCCACTATGACCCTGATGTTGGAAAATGATTTTTCGGAAGCAGATTACGTCAATTTAAAAACTAATTATGCCAAAACTACGAAAGAAGAATATTGTAACTTAGTTTCCAAAGTTTTCAAGAATAAAACCATTTATGAAGGTTTTTTGAATAGCCTCGACCAAAATGTAAAAAAAGTTTGGGATTTTATGGTTTGGAAAGAAGAACTTTCGGACGAAGATATTTTGATTGAAACAGGCATTTCTATTACAACAAATATTGAAAAAATCAGTTTTAATAAAAAAATATATATCGAAAAAGACCTTTGCAAAGAATTCTTGATATTTGCTATTGAGTCGGAATCAAATTATAGTTATGCATCAAATTCTTATCTGAAAACTTTCACCGTTGAGCTTCCAATTGAACTTCGCCGAGTGTTGAAAGGGTTTTATGATAAGCCTTTATATTATAATTTTATTCCGCTTGCTGAAGTTCCAAAAACAACCTATATTTCAAGTTCTGAATCTGAAATTTTTGTTTATTTACCTAATTTATTGAGTTATAATCAAGCAGGCAACATAAAAGTCTCAGGACCAGGTAGAGTAATGCTCAATACGCTTGGAAAAATACGTAAAATACTCAATATCAAAGAATTATATCCTGAATCCAGTACAAAAGAATTACAGCTATTAAAAACATATTTATTATCGTCGATGGTTGTTTGTGAAAGCAAACCTAAGAAAGAAGAAACATTTACAGGAATTCTAAAAAACTACTTCGAGAAAACATACCTAAAGAATTTTGCTAGTCATGTACACATTCTTACTAGTCTAAAAGGTACGCATCACCTCTATAATATCGTTAATGTAGAGTCGAATTTTATTGAAGTTGTAAAACATTTGCCCATTGATAAATGGATAAGTATCAAGAATTTTATTGATTTCACTTCATTTCGCAGTTATAATTTTCAAATATCAAGTATTCACGAAATGTGCAATTATCTTACTTATGAAGTTGAAGGTAATTATAGCAAAGAAAAGAAATCAATAAAAAAAATAAATCTGAAAACGTTCATTGAAGAGCCGATTCTAAAAGGAAACATCATGCTTTGGTCATGTTATGGTCTTCTGGATATTGCTTACGACGATATTGATTCAACCCAACTTGGAAAGACTTATTTCTCAGTTTATGATGGTATAAAAGCTTTAAAACTCACCAATTTAGGAGCATTTATATTAGGAAAAACAAGCCAATATGAAGCACCATTAATAAAAAAGAGTTACGATTTAACACTTTCGAGTGAAAATCTAATTATTAAGGTTGAAGGCGAAACCTCCATTACCGATAATCTTTTGGGAACTTTTGCCGATAAAATTGGGTCAAATCGTTATGCAATTTCAAACGAAACTTTCTTGAAAAATATCAACAGCAAAAAAGAATTAAAAATCAAGATTGACATTTTTAAGCAAATCATCAGCACAGATTTACCAGCTAATTGGAAGACATTTTTTAGTATTCTTGACAAAAAAATACATCCATTAACACCGATTGAAGAAGTTTTAGTTTTCAAAATACCGAATGATGACCCTGAACTCATAAAACTGTTGATTCAAAATCCAATAATCAAAAAACTTTTAATAAAAGCAGAAGATTATCAAATCATCGTAACAAAAAAAGATTACCCAACGCTAAAAACCAAACTAAAAGCGTTCGGATATTTACTAAATTAATTCTAAGTTTTGAGTTTTAACGGGGTCGCACGCATGATTCTGAGACTAGTACTTTATAATGAAGTAGGTAAAACTTAAGAATTTCTAACAAAAGACTTTGAACTCAAAACCCAAGACTCAAAAATGCCCGCTTGGCTCTCTCGCTCCGAATTATTAGTTGGTAAAGAAGGAATCGACCAACTCCAAAATGCTCACGTCTTAGTCGTGGGACTGGGCGGTGTCGGCTCGTTTGCTGCCGAATATATCTGTCGCTCAGGTGTAGGCGAAATGACAATCGTTGATGGGGACGTAGTTGACCCAACCAACCGAAACCGTCAATTGCCGGCACTTGCTACTAACCATGGCGTCTTAAAAGCCGATATAATGGCCGAACGACTAATGGCAATCAATCCAGAATTAAAATTACACGTTATAAAAGAGTTTCTTACACCAACAAAATGCCGTGAGATTCTCGAGACAAAATACGATTATATATTGGATTGTATTGATAGTGTTACGCCCAAACTCACCTTATTATCAACGGCTTATGCAAAAGGTCAACGAATTGTAAGCTCAATGGGTGCTGGTGGAAAAATCGACCCAACCAAACTTCGAGTAAGCGATTTGTATGATACTTACGAATGCCTTTTTGCTCAATATATTAGAAAAAGAATTAAAAAACTTGGTGTAAATACAGGAATCAAAGCTGTTTTTTCAATCGAACCTGTGATGAAAGAATCATTGATTTTGACAGATGGTTCTAATTTTAAACGCTCGGCTTATGGCACAATTTCTTATTTGCCCGCTGCTTTTGGTGGTGTTTGTGCGTCGGTCGTTATTCGTGATTTATTAAATTATCCAATCGAAATCACTAAACGCCCAGCCAATATTCGCAAAAAAACGGCCATTAAAACAAAGCCAAAAGAATAAGTAATAATAATTATTTGTGCTAAATTTTAAATATCAGGTATAAATTTTATTTTATAACAAAAATGTTTCCCTTTAGAGGTTCGAGGATTTATGCATGCAGCCATTGATATTGGAAATACTTACGCAAAAATTGGTTTTTTTGAAGAAAATCAGCTTTTGGAGGTTCATCGTAGCTTAGAGTTTTCAAAAATCGAAGAACTAATTTTATTAAATAATGTTAAAAGTATCATTATTTCATCAGTCACTAAAAGCCGTTCAGAACTTGAGGCTATTTTTAGCAAAATTGCAATAAATAAATTATTTCTTAGTCCAGAGACGCCAGTTCCAATAAAAAAGCACTACGAAACGCCTCAAACGCTCGGGGCAGACCGATTGGCAGGAGCTGTTGGTGCTAATTATATGTTTCCAAATCAAAACGTTCTTATTATTGACATGGGTACCGCTATAAAATACGACTACGTTTCAAAAGTTGGAGCATTTGAAGGCGGTATTATTTCCCTTGGTATGCGAATACGATTTGAGGCACTTCATACGTTTACTAAAAGACTACCATTAGTCGAAGCAGAAGGGATTCCTGACTTAATTGGGAAAAACACAAAAGCCTGTATTCAGAGTGGAGTAATCAATGCAATTGTTGCAGAAGCCAATGGAATGATAGAAAATTACCTAAAGCTCGGTAATTGCCAAGTTATATTGTGCGGTGGCGATGCGAGTTTCTTTGAAAGTCAAATAAAAAAGCCGACATTTACAGTTAATTTAACATCCGAAACGAACCAAGTAGTACCAAATGCTATTTTTTCGATACAAAATATACCTAATTTGACCCTGATTGGTCTGAACAGAATTTTACAATACAATGTTGAAAAAAATTAAACTAACTGCTTACCTATTTATCTGTATTCTGTCATTTACTGAATCTTTCGCACAAAAAGAATCTCGACTTTACGGTAACTCACCTTATTCAGCTCTAGGAATTGGTGATATTTTCTCAGGCAGTTCTATTGCTAACGATGCAATGGGTGGAACGGGGTTAAGTTTTGGTAATGGTATAACAGTAAATACTATAAATCCTGCTTTATTGGCTAAAAATCGCTACGTAGCATTCAGCACTGGCTTACGTGGTCAATACAAAACACTAACAAACGGAATTCTTTCTCAATCTGATTTTGGCATGAATTTAAGTCATTTTACGCTTGCCTTTCCGGTCAAAACAAATTGGACGACAGCCATTACTTTGCAACCTTATTCTGGCGTTGACCACGAAGCTCGTTTTACTCAAACAATTGCAGGAACGGATAAAAGCGTAAACCATATCTATAAAGGTTTAGGTGGTCTTTCAAAAGCAGCTTGGGCTAATGGTATAGTATTAGCTAAAAAGTTATACTTAGGGGCTGAAGTTGGTTATTACTTCGGAAGTTTCATACGTGATACAACTTCCCGCTTATTAGTAAATTCTGATGATTTATACCTCCGTTTTTCCGACCGTATTTCGGTGAGTGGGTTTGAGTTTAAAACAGGTTTTGCATTCCAACAAAAACTTGCCGAAAAATGGAGTTTGAATGTTGGTGGAACTTATGAACTTCAAAGTAAACTCAATGGTGAGCGTCTTAGGACTTACTCTACATTATATGATCAAGGGAATGGCCCTCAAGTAATTCAGAAACCCGATACGTTATCATTGTATAATGGAGGCATTACTTTACCATCAAGATATGCACTCGGATTTAGTATTGAAAGCCCTTATAAATGGACTTTTGCCGCTGAATATAGCCGCCAAGATTGGGCAAATTATTTAAATTTTGATGGTAAAAAAGAAAGTAATCTTACAGCTAATGGAAAAATCTCATTTGGTGTTGAATACCTTCCTAAATACACTTCTACAAAATACTTTAATCAGGTTTTTTATCGTGCTGGTTTTCAGCAAGTTAAGACTCCTTACTTAGTAAACGGCACACATATAAAAGATAATAGTTTTTCATTGGGTTTATCTACTCCGCTTGCGTATCGTAGTGTAAGTTATATTGATTTCTCGGTTTCGGTAGGAAATCGTGGTGTAATTGGTAATGGATTAGTGAAAGAAAACTACATTAAAATGTCGCTCGGCTTCTCATTAATGGATACTCGTTGGTTCTTGAAACCTAAAATCGATTAAAAACTATGTGAAGCGAAGTATTGTAAATTAATTAAAACTTCGCTTGTATAATACAATCATTTTAGCTAAAAACATGATTTATACCGCCAAATACATAATTGAATTTAGCTGTTTTTTAATAATAGCTTTCTTTTTAACTTCATGCGAAGAAAAAAGGAAAGTTGAAGTCCTAACCAAATACAACGGCCCACTCATGTCCACCGAAAATCTGAATGTGATTTACAGCGATTCAGGACGAGTAAAAGTAAAACTTACAACGGCTCAGCAATTAAAGTTTCAAAATGAAGATGAGGTATATCCGAAAGCCGTTTATATAACTTTCTACGATAAAAATGGTGTTGAATATTCTTCTCTACGTGGCGATTCTGGGCGATACGAAAAAAGCAATGGACTATATAAAGTGATGGGAAATGTATTTTTCTTTAATAGATTACAACGACAAAGCCTTATAACTGATTTGTTAAATTGGAGTCCACTTAGAAAAAAAGTTTATACTGACCAAAAATTTACCATCAAAACTCCCAAAGAAGAACTGCACGGAATTGGAATGGATTCCGATCAAGATTTTACCCACTACACAATGCGTAAGACAAAAGGAACATTTGCCGTTGACTCACTCAACTCTCAAACCGACGACATCGCTACTGATACAACAACTTATTAGTGATTGATTGTCTATTATTGCCTATATGTTTTCAGAAAAATAAGTTCATCAGTAACAAGATTCCCAGGCACCAATAACTAATTCCAGATTTTACAAAAAAATCATTCTCTTTTCTACTCGCTTTAATAAAATTCGCTCTAAATTTGTTTTTTATTTTAAAGGTGAAACAAAATAGTTGTATTAAGTAAAAACAATATCTTGTTAAAAACAAAGAGTTAATTCACTCCAAAAGCAACGAACATATTGCATTATTTTAAAATAAACTACTGTGGACTACGAACTATTGACTGTGGACAACTCAAAGCCTAATCACGCAAATAAAGCCAGATTTTCATGCTTTCACATTTATTAATCAAGAATTACGCCCTCATTGAGCATCTCGAACTAAAGCCCGATGCTCAATTTAATATAGTTACAGGCGAAACAGGTGCGGGTAAATCCATCATGCTCGGTGCAATTGGTTTATTGCTGGGCAATAGAGCCGATACAAAAACGCTATATAACGAGTCGGAGAAATGCATTATTGAAGGTACATTTGATATGGCAGGTTTTTATATCAAGAATATTTTTGAAGAAGAAGAACTCGACTATGAAAGTTTGTGTATTTTGCGTCGAGAGATTTCACAAAGTGGAAAATCAAGAGCCTTCATTAATGATACGCCTGTTACGCTCGAAACGCTTCGCAAAATTGCATCTCAGTTGATGGATATTCATTCGCAGCATGATTCGATTTTGCTTGGTTCAAATGAATATCAGTTGCAAATTATCGATACTTATGCCCAATGCCATAATAAGTTAGTTGAATATCAAGAAAAATATCGCACTTACAAAAAACTACAAGATGCTTATCAGCAACTACAAATTGAGGCTGACCAAAATAAAAAAGAATTTGATTTTAATAATTTTCAGTTGGAAGAACTCGTAAAGGCTAAACTTAAACCCGACGAACAAGAACAGCAAGAAAAAGAACTTAATATTTTAGAGCACGCCGAAGAAGTAAAACTCCGCTTAAAGACTGTTTACGAATCTCTCAATAATTCAGAGCAATCTATCCTTTCGGTATTGCAATCTACGGTTAGTTCATTGGCTCCAATTGCGAATTATTCTCCTGATTATCAACAATATAAAGACAGGATACAAAGCTGCTTATTGGAATTAAAAGATGTTTCTCGTGATATTGAATCAGAAGAAGATAATATCGAACTTGATGGACAGAAAATAGTTGATATTCAAGACCGACTGAATTTACTTTATAAGCTTCATCAAAAGCACGCCGTAAAATCAAACGGTGAATTGCTCGAAATTCAAGCCATTTTGGAAGAAAAAGTAAGCAAAGTATTGAATCTAAGCGAAAACCTTTCAGCGGCCAAAGAACGTGTAAGTAAAGCCTTTGATGCCGCAACCACAGTGGCTGATTCACTTTCAAAAGTACGTCAAAAGATTTTGGCAGAAATTGAAAAACGAGTAATTGGCTTATTGATTGAACTGGGAATACCAAATGCTATCCTTAAAATTCAACACCAAAATATTCAACTAAACAGTGAAGGAATGGACCAAATCATTTTCTTGTTTAGTGCCAATAAAGGAGTTACACCTCGACAATTAAAAGATGTTGCTTCGGGAGGTGAATTTTCTCGCTTGATGCTTGCAATCAAATATGTTTTAAGCGATAAACGCTCTTTACCAACCATCATTTTTGACGAAATCGATACAGGAATTTCGGGTGAAGTAGCCATAAAAGTCGGAAAAATGATGCGAGAAATGGCAGAAAGTATCCAAGTAATTGCCATAACTCACTTGCACCAAATTGCTGGACGTGGGTCGTCGCATTTCTTTGTTTATAAAGACAACTCATCTGCCAAAACAGTTAGCCGTATCAAACAGTTAAGTCAAGACGAACGAATTATCGAAATTGCAAAAATGATTGGTGGTGAAAACCCATCTGAAAGTTCGATTCATAGTGCTATTGAGATACTTGGCATCGCACATTAAATTAAAACAATTACAAAAAACAAATCATAAAATGAAGAATTTATTAGCTGCCTTAGTTATTGTATTTTCTTTGGCTTGTACAGATAAATCGGCCGAAAATGCAGCCAAACTCAAAAAAGAAACTTTCAAGATTCATGATGAAGTAATGCCTATCAGTATGAATTTAGAAGATTTGAAAGCCAAAGTAATGAAAAAAGCTGAAGCCGATACGACCTTAAATAAAACAGCTCTTGATATTTCTTTGGCTCTTGATAAAGCATATACTGACATGGAAACTTGGATGCCAAAACTTGGCGAAGCAGCCGACATGAAAGATGGTGAAGAAAAAGTAAAAGCATTAATAATATTGAAAACAGAAGGTGAGCAATTAAAGCAATCAACGCTTGATGCCAAGAAAAAAGCCGAAGAGTTTTTGAAATAAAATTTATATTTATCCTAAATAGAAATTTGAAAAGTTTTGCAATTTAAGCCTTCTCAAATTTTCGAATCCGCATGAAAAAAACCATTATTTCTGCTTTTATTATTATTGCAGCAACTTCAATATTTTCTTGTGAAAATTCTTCTCGCAAATTGCCTATCATGGGTGAACGCGATTTCGTGAATGGTGACTCGGTTTTTCACAAAATCCCAGATTTTTCTTTTATAAATCAAGATAGTTTACCTATTACAAATGAAACCTACGAAGGCAAAATCTATTTGGCAGATTTCTTTTTTACGACTTGCCCTACAATTTGCCCTGTAATGAAAAAACAAATGTTAAGGGTTTTTGAAAAATACAAGGAAAACCAAAAAGTTGGCATTTTATCTCACACAATCGACCCACGCCACGATTCTGTGCAGGTTCTTAAAGAATATGCGACTCGACTAGGAATTAACGGTAAAATGTGGAATTTTGTGACAGGAGACAAGTCAAAAATTTACGAAATTGGAGAAAAATCTTACTACATAACGGCTGGTGAAGATTCTACAGCTGCGGGTGGAATCATTCACAGTGGAGCATTTATTTTGGTCGATACTAAACGCCGTGTAAGAGGAGTATATGATGGAACAAAAGAAACTGATGTAACTAAATTAATTAAAGACATGGAGGTTTTATTAAACGAAAAATAAAATATGAGAAACGAGATAAGATATAGAGGATGGGACGAAATGGGAAATTCTCTTTTTATGAAATCTTTAAAAATGTTATATAAATTCTTTAATATAACGTGGACTAAACTTTTCATTTTTACTATTTCAATAATTACTATTTCTTCATGCCAATCGGAAGAGAAGATAAAATTGGAACAATATTATATCGGAGGCAAAGATATTTATGAACTAAATTGTGCAAATTGTCATCAAAAAGAAGGAAAAGGTTTAAAAAATCTTTATCCTACCCTTGTAAATAGCGATTATTTAAAAGATAAAGAAAAGGTAATTTATATATTAAAAAATGGACTTTCTGGCGAAATCTTGGTTAATGGAAAAAAATATAACCAAGCTATGCCAGCTAATAATCAATTGACAAATCTTGACATTGCCGAAGTTGTGACCTATATTTATAACGAATGGAATGGAGAAACTAAAATTACGGAGGTGAAAGAAGTTGAGAAAGTTTTGAATAGAAAATAAATTGAAGGCTTCGCTCTAAAGGAGACCATACTTAAATATCAAACTACGCTTCTTATCAATCGAATAGCAATTCCATAAAAAATCACCATTCCCACAAATATTAAACCCCAAGAAGCAAGCGTTGATTCTTTAAAATAAAGAAAGAAAACAGTTCCAATAATTCCAACATAAAAGAATAATTTTGCCATAAATCGCTGATTTTTTCTATTTTTTCGTTCTTCTGAAGGAATTAAATTCGCTTTAATAGGAAAAATACCATTTCCTGCAAAGATGCTTGATTGATGAATATTCTGTCTAAAATTGCCACTAGCAAACAAAAATAGCGAAAGTGCTACACCCAATAATCGAGGTTTTTCGTACTCAAAATCATTAAGTAAGTAATAAAACAATATCAAGCCTAATGCAGATAAATAAGCCGACCAAATCAGCCGGATTCGTTTGGCACTTCTAATTAATAGTTCGGCATTGGGTTTTTGGCTATCCAAAAACTGCATCAATAAAGGAAAAAAATAAAAAATAAAACAGCAATTATATAAAAATAGAGCTTATTTTGATGAATCAACGGGAGCTCCGCTTTACAAATGAAATAAACATAGACAAAAGGCAGCATGATAATCGCTAAAATCAGCAATTCAAACGGTGTGTATTTTTTCATCTATGTAGATTCTTTATACCACGGTTAATGGTCAACACTAAACAAGCTATTACAGTTAATAAATACTTTTAGCTTATTGATAGGATGGACTTAGCTATCCTGAAACTTAGAAGCACTCTATTTATATACTTGAAAACGATTTCTTGGTTTTTCGGCCTGTATAGCATTTGGTTTAAATTGCATAAACCAAACCATAATTTCATCTATAACGGTCATATTGAGGGAATACAATACAAACTGACCTTTCTTCACGGAAGCCACTAAATCAGCTTGACGAAGCAAATCTAAATGATGCGAAATACTGGGTTTACTCATATCAAATTTGTCAGCAATATCTCCAGCAGTCATATCTCCATCTTTCAGCAGTTCTAAAATCTCTCGTCGAGTAGCATCATTCAATGCTCTAAATAAAATATTCATAATTATTTCACCAATATCAATTTATAAATACAAAAATGTGTTTTCTGATTCATAAATACAAGTTTTTTATTATATATTTAGCTAACTTTCTAAGCAGCACTAATAAACATTAGTAGTTTTCTTAGATAAACACAATTTCATAATCATTTTTCTAACATTGATATATAAATTGCTATATTTGCAATACCCCCTTCCCCTAAAGGGGGTTTTATTTAAGAATCTATATTTAAACTCCCCTTCAGGGGCTGGGGGTATTGGAGTTTATGAAAGTATTAAAATTCGGTGGAACATCGGTTGGAACGGTTGAAAGTATCAATCAAGTTATACAGATTTTACAAGAAAATCTGAATGAAGGTATCAAAATTGCGGTAGTTTATTCGGCCATGGGTGGAGTTACTAATCGCCTTATCGAAATTGGTAAACTGGCTGCCACCTCTGATTTAGAATATTTTCAATTATTAAAATCGGTTGAAGACCGTCACATCGCTGCTGTGCGAGGTTTGATAGACGTAAAAAACCAAAGTGGTGCCATCGCAAAAGTAAAAGGTTTGCTCAATGAACTAGAAGACCTGCTTCGTGGAGTTTTTTTGATAAAAGAACTTTCGGCTCGAACAAATGATTTTATTGTAAGTTTTGGTGAAAGACTTTCTACAACCATCGTTACGGAAGCTCTAAAAAACAGAGGAATTGAAGCCGAATATTTAGATGCTCGAAAGCTTATAAAAACAGACGATCATTTTGGATATGCGGAAGTAATTACCGAATTGACCAACGAATTAATCAGAAAGCATTTTGCAAAAACCAATCAACTCCAATGCATTACCGGTTTTATAGGTTCAACAATTGATGGCGTAACAACTACACTTGGTCGTGGCGGTTCTGATTATACAGGTTCAATTTTCGGTGCGGCACTCAATGCAAGTGTTATCGAAATCTGGACAGATGTAAACGGTATGCTCACTTCTGACCCTCGAAAAGTAAAAAATGCTTTTACAATTCCGACTATTACTTATGCCGAAGCAATGGAATTATCGCATTTTGGGGCAAAAGTTATTTATCCACCAAGCCTCACTCCCGCTTTTCAGAAAAACATTCCTTTAAAAATATTAAATACCTTCAATCATCATCATGAAGGTACGCTTATTAGCAAAACTGCCAATACCAAAGAATACTCAATTACAGGAATTTCTTCAATTGATGATATCGCTTTGGTCAACATACAAGGTGGAGGAATGATGGGCGTTGCTGGGGTTTCTGCAAAACTATTTTCGATTTTGGCAGCCAATAAAATTAGCGTTATATTAATTTCGCAGGCATCCTCTGAGCATTCAATCTGTTTTGCAGTTGACCCAAAAACGGCCTTCGGGGTAAAAGAAATTTTGGATGAAGGTTTTGCTACCGAACTTACTCAAGGTTTGGTTGATAACATTTCAATCGAGCAAAACTTGTCTGTAATTGCAGTTGTAGGTGAAGGGATGAAATCAAGTACAGGTATTTCAGGTAAACTCTTTACAGTACTTGGCAAAAATGGCATAAATGTAGTAGCTACTGCACAGGGTTCTTCGGAATTAAATATTTCGGTAGTCATCTACAAAAAAGATATTACTAAAGCTCTCAATGCCATTCACGAAACTTTTTTTCAGGTTGATGGCTTAACATTAAATTTATATTTAGTTGGTGCAACAGGCTTGATTGGCAGTACCCTTTTAAGGCAAATTAAAGAACAAAAAGAATATTTAAAACAACGTAAAAACCTCAATATCAAACTAGTAGGTATAACAAATACCAAAAAAATGTTATTTAATGAGGGTGGAATAAGTCTCGAAAATTGGAAAGAAGAATTGCTTGAAAATGGAGAAATAGCCAATATCGGTTCATTCGTATCTGATGTACAGGATTTGAATTTACCTTACAGCGTTTTTGTAGATTGTACGGCCGATAAAAATATCGTACAGTATTATTATTCACTTTTGAGCGGCAGCATATCAATCGTTACGCCAAACAAAGTAGCCAATTCGGGTAGATTTGAGCAGTATTTTATACTCCAAAAAGCCGCCCAAAAACATGGCGTGAAGTTTTTATACGAAACAAACGTGGGTGCAGGTTTACCAATCATAAACACTTTGCAAGGCTTGATAACAAGTGGCGATAAAATAAATAAAATTGAGGCGGTTCTTTCGGGAACATTAGCTTATATTTTCAATAATTTCAAAGTTGGAGATAGATTTGTTGATGTAGTGAAAGAAGCCAAAGAAAAAGGCTATACCGAACCTGACCCAAGAGATGATTTAAGTGGGCAAGATGTAGCTCGTAAAATATTGATATTGTCTCGTGAGGCAGGCTTAAAACTCGAACCAGAAGACGTAATAAACAGCAATTTGTTGAATGATGCCTGTCTGAATGCACCTTCGGTAGAAGCCTTTTTTGAAGAACTTGAAAAAGACAATAACCGTTTCGAGAAATTGCTGAAAGATGCCGAGGCGAACGATGAGGTTTTAAGATTCGTTGCCTCCCTCGACAGTGAAAACAAGGCTAGTATTGGCTTAAAAACAGTTGGTCGTTTGCATCCATTCTTTAATTTAGCTGGTTCTGAAAATATCATTTCATTTACAACCGAACGCTACAAATATAACCCTTTAGTAGTAAAAGGTCCCGGGGCAGGAGCAGAAGTAACTGCGTCAGGAGTATTTGCTGACATTATGAGTATTAGTAGTTATTTGGTATAAAAAGGCACATAGGTACAAAGCAACAATGGCACAAAATGCAGAAAATATTCTATTCTTTTGTGCCTTTGTTTCTTGAATTCCTTTCAACTTTTAAATACTTTGTTCCACTGTGCCTTTGCTACTTTGTATCTAATTTACTTCTTCGCAAACTTCAAAGAAGCAGAGTTCAAGCAATAACGCAATCCTGTTGGTTTTGGACCATCTTCAAAAACATGACCTAAATGCCCTTTACAACGATTGCAAACAACCTCAGTTCTGAACATTCCATATGCATTATCAGGGCGTTCTTCTACATTACACTCATTGATTGGTTTCCAAAAACTTGGCCAGCCTGTCCCCGATTCAAACTTTGTATCTGATGTAAAAAGTTCTAATTCACAACCGATACATTTATAGACACCCTTATCGTGATTGTCCCAATAAACACCCGAAAATGCTCTTTCAGTACCTGCTTTACGAGACACATTAAACTGCTCTACATTTAACTGTTTTTTCCATTCGGCATCAGTTTTCTTAATTAAATCAATTTTACAATCTGCTTTTTTTGATTTACCATTTTGTGAATAACTCTGACAAGCAATAAACACGAATGACATTAATAAAAACATTATTTTTTTCATAATCTTTTTTAATTTAGAGACGTTTTTATTAAATACGAAATAAGTGGCAAAAAAGTTTTAAAAAATTAAGTCTTTGGCATCATTTTCTCTTTGTATTTATTAAAAACCCATCGTTAATGCTACAATTCACAAAATACATAACATATATTTTTGTCATGTTCTGCATGATATGCGTCAGTTCTTGCAAAAATTTACTTAATAAAGCCCCAGAAAACTCGACAGCTAGAGAAAATATTTATACTATGAAAATCATTTCAACTGCTCGAAATTATAAAGGAGTTCCATATAAAAGTGGTGGAAATGATGAAAAAGGCCTCGATTGTTCGGGTTTATTATGTTTATCTTTCAAAGAAATTGGTATAAAATTACCCCGAGTTTCGTGGCAACAAGCCGAATATTTCCCCGCAATCAACTTACCAAATATACAAAAAGGTGATTTGGTTTTCTTTGTAACGGTTGGCAAAAACATCAGCCACGCGGGAATCATAACCGAAGTAAAAAGTGACAATGATATTCGTTTCATTCATACTTCATCAAGCAAAGGCGTTATTGAGGATAACATGATGACAAATTACTGGAAATCTCGCTTTGCTAAAGTTTGCCGTCCAAAATATACCGATTTAGCAAAACAATAATTTTCTACCTAAACGAAAAGCGATTTTGTCTATTTTTACATTATAAATAGTAAAAACATTTCGCACGAAAGTTATGAAAAAATTTTGTTTATTAACCATTGGATTGATTATCAGCAATTTAGCTATTACTCAGTCACAAATTTTTTGGACAAAACAAACCTCGCTACAAAACCTTCGGATTTAAAGTTCTGCAAAGCCCTCATTTCGAGTTATACCATTATTTCAACGAAAACCAGATTGCTAAGGATATTATTCTCAATAGTGAGCATTGGTATAAAATTCATCAAGAAGTTTTCAAACTTGCATTTATTAATCGGTAATATAAAGAAAATATCACTTTTTTTGGTTGAAGGTTTGGCCGAATATATATCAATGATAGAGTCAAAGAATTGAAGGCGGTAGAAATGGCAATTGTTGTGGCTTTTCGGGCTATGAATATATATTACTTTCGATCCATTAAGCAGACAAACCAATGTACTGGCTAATAGTATAAGAGAAAAACTTTCACAATCCTATTCAAAATCACAAGGCTTTAGCGAATTTAGTTTGAGTCGATTATACCTTGCTTTTGTGGGGGATAACACAATTTTTGGAACGACTGCACCAATAAAGGGTTTTCGTTATAGATTTGAGGCAGGGCGATATTTTGGTTCGACCAGCTATACCAACATTTTGGTTGATGCTCGAAAATATCAATACGTTAAGCCATTCACGATTGCAGGAAGATTTCTTTATAATGGTCGTTTGAATGCCTCAAATCTTGGCTATCTCAATCAAATTAACCAGCTATATTTAGGTTTTCCGTGGAATATGCACGGATTATATGGAAGTGCCTTACAAAAACAACAAAATTTGGGTCTAATTACTCAAGAAGCCTTACAAGGCGAACAACTTTTGGTAACGAATGTTGAAGTCAGACTTCCGCTGACTGGACCAAAGAAAATAGCATTAATTGATTTTTCTTATGTACCTAGCGATTTTAATTTTTTCTTTGATAGCGGTATGGTTTGGTCTGCAAATAGAAAAATTGGAGTATTGCAAGAGTATCAAACTCAAAACGAAACTTCAATAAAGCTAAAAGTTGAACCAATGGTAATTACAGGATTTAGTTTGCGAATAAACCTAATGGGATATCTGATTGTAGAGCCTTACCTAGCCTTGCCAATTTATAATGGTAAACTTCAAAATATGGTTTCGGGAGTGAATTTATTGATCCCTGGTTGGTAAAATAAAAAGCTGTAAGTGGAGGAGATGGGATTCACGTTTTTTCAATTGTAAGTCATTTTTTATTAGTATTATACGCGTTTTTGATATTTTTTAATAATGCAAAACATTTGTGGTAATGCTATTTTATCGCAGTTTTTGTAACTTTTTGAATAATAATTATTCATTAAAAAAGTATAAATAAATTGGTTAAAACTTAGTTAAATTATTTATGAAAAAACCTAGATATTTTTTGGATTTTGTGACTCTTTTTTCTTCATATCAATTATCTGGTCTCTCAATCGTCCACTCTCTTCCAGAACTTGAGTATTCTTTGCCATTATAACATACTATGGTGAGGTAACTTTAAGCCC
>CAMAQF010000022.1 GCA_945860265.1 Emticicia agri
TGACGAAATTTATCGGAAATAATAGGATAACACTTGAATTATTTTTTAAAAAAATTTTATTGAAAAAAAAACTTGATTATTTTTGTATAAATAAACCACTATTTATCATGGAAAATAACTTAGAAAAAAAAGAATTAGAGCAAAATGCTAAAAAAGAATGGGTAAGCCCTGAGATGCAAGAATTAAATCTCAATACTGGTCCCTATATATCTCTTGCTGAAAGTATTTACGCCACTCCATCCTTTTAGTACATGTGTGTAATCAAAACAATTACTTGTTTTTACAAAAGAATTAGAGCAAAATGCTGAAGAGGAATGGGTAAGCCCAGATATGGATGCGTTAAATCTTAATGGTAGACTTCTATCATCAATTCCTAAACAATCAGATGGAGCGGACTCAAAAACAGTTTTGGTTAAATATAAACGAGTAGAACCCACTCGTTTATATTTAACCAAAACTGTTTCGATTAATCATGTTATCAACTTTATAAATTCTTAACATTTGTATAGCATTTTTAAACTTGTATTGACTTTCAGATTCAATTGCTGACAAGTTGTATAAACTTAGTTTATTTACTATTATTTCTTGGCTAAAACTTGTGATTTGTTTTTTTATCCAGTATTCTGCAAAAGCTAATGTCATAGCACCATTATATTTTTTTTGAAGTCGAACACTTTCGGGTAGAATATCTAAACAAATATTTCTAAAAAGCATCCTTGGTAAGTTTTTAGGAGCAAACATTTTAGAAGGAATACTGTAAACAAAGCCTATAAGCCGAATATCAGCCAATGGATAAACAGTTTCCATATTATTTTGGATGGCATATAGGCCTTCTGACTCTGTTCGGTGGCAAGTATGTGGATGACAAATCTCTCTTTTTAAATACTCCTTAAAAGTTAGATAAAATTTAAATGCCTCCTTATCTACTTGCAACAACTTATTAAACTCCGAATTAGGGTTTAGCAAACTTCTCTGATTTTGAATACTTCTAAATTTCCAATTATATGTACCTAAATATTTTGCTTTGAAGTATGATCCTATCTTTTTTATTCCTGATAATTTCCCGTTTTTGATTAATCTGAAAATTTCTCGCCAATCCTTATTTCCTAAATAATCATAATAATACAAACTTCCACTATTAGATACACATTCGTCGCCAGGAAATCCGCTCATCATATAGCCTACATTATTCTCGCTTCCTACTTTAAACATAGTGTCTTGCCAAATACAATCAGTAGAACTATATCCACCCATAATTAGATTATTTACTTCCAATTCCTCAAAGACATCTTCATAATGAAAATCTTCAATTTTATGATGGTTCTCTCGCTTCAAGCCAGCATATTCAATAATTATATTTTGAGTTTCTTGTTCGTCAATTCCTTTTTCTGAATAAGGTCGAGTTTTATCAGATAGCACAAACGAATAAGTATGTAAACTATTTTTATCAATATTTCGAGAAAGTAGCACCGCAATAGCTGATGAATCTAAACCACCACTTAATTGGCAACCAATATTTTTTTTAGTACGAGTTCGACAAACTACTGCTTCAGTAAATAGTCTTCGGAGTTCATCATAAATTTCTTCCTCAGTTTTAAATGCAGAAATATCAATTGGGCTTAACTCCCAATATTTTTGCTCATTAATATGCTTATTTTTATAATTGAATTTTATAAAGTGAGCAGGTTTTAAACGCTTGATATTTTCAAAGAATGTATCTTCAAAAGTCGGTGAAAAATATTTCAGTTCACGAGCAATATAAAGTTTATCTAGTGTAAGATTTACTCCTTGCACCGACTTAATCGTATGGATGCTGGTCGAAAAAAGCAAATAATTCTCATCACAATAATGGAAAAGTGGTTTGATACCCAAATGGTCTTTCGCCATGAAAAGTGTCTGCTCTTGTTTGTCCCAAACCACAAACGAAAAATCACCAATGAAGTGTTCAATACATTTTTCTTGATAAAATGTATAGGCAGCTAAGATATACTCATGGTCAGATTTTTCATGAGGTTTTTCTAAACTAATTTTGGCTGCAATTTCATCACGGTTATCAATTCGGCACGTAGCCGCCAAAACATAACGTTCATTCTGACAAATGCTGGTAGTATTGACTGATTCGGGGGTATTAAGCAAAAATTTATTACAAATAAAAACCTCGTCTGTTTGATAAATACCGATAGCGTCCCCTTGAAAAAAACTCATGGAATGCGTCATTTGAGCTGCAACTTCCGAGATACTTATTTGAGCGTCTAAAGCAATACATCCAAAAAATTGTGACATAGAAAAAAGAAGGCTATTGAATACGAAAAACATTTTTAAATCTAATCCAAAAGTACGTAATTTGTAGAAAAAAACATATTAATGACGTACAAATATCTTGCTTTCGGCATTCCGATAATATCAAGCGTTGAGTTACCAGCTTTCGTAGAATATTCAGACGAAATAAATATTAAACCCATCCATGTTTCACTGGGAAAAACCCTTGAAACTTTACAAAACCCAGCATTAGAAGAAAAACCTTTTTCGAGTTTCAATGAAAACGAGCTGCTATACACTGTGCCGAATGTAGCCCGCTACTATATACGAAATGGTGAACAAATAATCATCGAATATTTAGAAGGTGATTGGAGCGAAATCCTATTATTTTTTTACTCCAATTGTATGGCTGCGGCATTATTTCAAAGAGATTTAATACCGTTTCATGTTTCTGGTGTTTTTGTCAACGAAAACAAAGTATTACTTTTTGCTGCTCCATCACGAACGGGTAAATCTACAACCTCTGTTATGCTACAACAAAAGGGCTACCCACCATTTACGGATGATACAGCCATATTAAGTGTTGAAGATGGCAAATGCTTTGCCCAAGCTTCCTACCCGATGATTCGACTGTGGCAAAATAGTATTACCCAACAAACTGTTTTAGCAGAAAATAAAAAGCAAAGTATCATAACCAATATTGAAATAGATAAATACGGATTTGTCTTTCATCAGCAATTTGTAACAGAAAAGGTTGAGGTCGCTGGGATTGTATTCTTAGAAGTGGAAGGCAATGAAATACAAATTCAGAAAAATAAACTAAATGTAGCCATACAGCATTTAGGCAATAATATTTACCGCAAACAGTGGCTCAGTGGCATGAAAAAGCAAGTTTTGCAATTTAAGCAACTAACAAGTATAGTGAATGACGTACCAACCTGGATGGCCACTCGGCCAAAAACACAAGCAACTTTTGAAAGTTTTGCCGATGCCATTGAACAACAAATAATTGAAAAAATAAATAGTTATGAGCTTGCAGATAAGTGATTTTGTGATGAATTCGGAAACAAATTTATTGACAGATGCTACTTCTCAAAAACAAATTGTTTGGTTGGCATCTTATCCGAAATCAGGCAATACTTGGTTTCGTTCGTTTCTGACAGCCCTTTTAAAAGAAAAAGAAGTCGATTTAAACCAGATGGCAACGGATGGAATATTTTCGGGAAAAAACTACCTTGAAAATATTTTAGACCTCAATTCTGACTATTTGAGCAGACAGCAAATAGAATTTTTTCAACGAATTGCTTTTACTCATTTATCAGCAAAAAGTAAAAAGCAACTTTTTATTAAAATTCATGATGCTTTTACTTGCTCCCAAGTCGATGGTTTACCTTTAATTCCCGAAGAACCAACGCAATTAGCTATCTATTTGCTACGAAATCCGTTAGATGTGGCCTTATCATTGGCGAATCACATTGGAAAATCGAGCGAGAAAGCGATTGAGAAATATATTATTAATCCATCGGGGAGTTTTGCTTCCTTACACAATTCGGCTAATAATCAGTTTTATCAACCACTTGGCACTTGGTCGATGCACGTACAAAGTTGGTTAGAAAAACCAGAATTCCCTGTACATTTTATTCGCTACGAA
Source organism: Emticicia agri (assembly GCA_945860265.1). Taxonomy (GTDB): domain Bacteria; phylum Bacteroidota; class Bacteroidia; order Cytophagales; family Spirosomataceae; genus Emticicia; species Emticicia agri_A. The sequence goes on from CAMAQF010000022.1 coordinate 3,911, forward strand.
GACATGAAAGCAAAGCCTTTCGAGACCTTCAAATTGGCTGTGCAAGCTATTTGTTTAGCATTTAGTGATGAGCAGATACAATTTGCGATTGATGAAACCCAATTTGAAAAACTGCAAAAAAAAGAACAAGAAAAAGGTTTTAAAGAAAAGCAAATTCCGACATCCAGTTTCTTTTTTAAGGGAGAAGTGGGGCGATGGAAAGAAGAATTGAGCAACGAACAAATAGAAAAAATAAGAGCAATAAACGAACCCATGATGCGTCGTTTTGGGTATTGGTAATCATTAAAAATAAAATTAGCATGAAATATCAAATCAACATAGACAAAATTTTATTCACCTAATTAGGGGATGAAGGGGTAGTTTATGACACCGAAAAAAACGAATATATTTCGCTTAATGAAACAATTTTCAAAATCCTAAAAGGTGTTGAAGATAGCTTAACAAACTAGCAAATAGTTATAAAACTTTGCGATGACTAAATTGTTTCGGAAGAGAATTGTAAGCAAGAAGTGTTGAACGCTCTTTTAAAATTAATGAAAAAAGAGTACATTATAGAATGAAAGTAGGGTTAAAAATAAAACGCTTTATCAAGCTCAGTACTCGTCAAAAAGTTTTATTGCTTACGGTACTTCTTATCTCGTTGTATAGTTATTTTTTGTTCCGTTTTTTTAAGCATTCAGCTAAATTTGGACATGCAGATAAAGAATTTATAAGCCATAAAACCATTAATATGGCTTTGGTGAAAGACATTAGTTTTACTATCAGCGTTGTGAAAAACTATACTCCGTGGGAAAATGTTTGTCGGCACCAAACATATCAGGAGATGCTACTATGCAGATTTTATCAGATTCCTTATTTTCTGAAAGGGATAAAATTCCTAGGAAGTGACTCATGATTTTTTCTGTATAAGTTTATTGAGCAATACTCGAAGGCTCACAATTTTAAGGAATAATTGTTTGTGTTGAAGAATTTTAGCACATGGTTTTGGTGTAATCTCTGTCAAGAGTTGTTGTAATGTATGGTTCTTATAATCAGTAATTAAACTTGCCATTTCCATTACTTGTTTTCGAGTTTCCAAGGCCAACAGTATTTGGTTTTCGGCATCATTAAAAGTAATTTCATTGGTGCGTACCTTTTGTAGTGGTTCACAAATAAATTTTGAACAACAATTGGGTCTGGGTTTATCGTAAATTGTACAAGTTTTATTGAATAATTGACAAGGTTGTTCAAAGAAAATTTTGCTATCTGATGTAGAAAATGTGGGCAAACCCAAAGATTTGGCTAATAACTCATCCTCGCGATTTTTAATATTAGCTTTCGTAAATAAAGTGCCATCGCAACACATTCCGCATTGCATACAGATTTTAGAAAAACTTAAATCAATTTCCATAGATTCACTAGCATTACAAATAATTATGAATAAAGTATATCATTAACTCCCAAAATTATTATAATTTTGGGAGTTAATGATAACAAAATGTAAATTAATATTAGGATAAAAACATAGCTACTTGGAACTTTACAAATATCAAGCTTTCGGATTACCAATTATATCAGAAATTGAGTTACCCGCCTTAATGCCCCTTGGTAATCTTACAGAAAAGTTAAATTTAATATATGTTAAACATGGTAAAACACCCAAAGACCTCAAAAATGAAAATGTAGAAGAAAGAAACATTTTTTTGCTCAATGAACAAGAGCTTCTATTTGAAATAAAGGGTATAGCACGATATTATGTTTCAGATGGTACTCAAGTTATCATTGAACCTATGAGCGATAAATGGTCAGAAATATTATTGTATTTTTACTGCAATTGTATAGCGTCTGTTTTGTATCAGAGAGGTTTTATTCCAATTCATGCGTCTGGCGTTTTTGTTGACGAAAACAGTGTACTATTAATTTCAGCTCCCTCGGGATTTGGCAAATCCACAACCGCAATAAAACTTGCAGAATTAGGTTATAATGTATTTAGTGATGATACAGTAATTATAAACATTGGAAGTACAGCATGCCATGTAACGGCTTCATATCCCATGATACGGCAGTGGCAAGATACAATTGATAACCAACAATTATTAAGTGAAGTCGAGAAGAAAGAAATTTGGGACGAGATTGAGCTAAATAAGTTTGGTTTTCATTTTCATGAAACTTTTGAGGTAAAGGCAGTAAAAATCTCAGGTATTGTATTTTTATCAAAAGAAGGGACAGAGATAGGTATCCAAGCACTAACGCCAACAGCCGCACTCCAGCAATTAGGAACAAATGTTTATCGAAAAGGATGGGTAACTGCCATGAAAAAGCAGATTTTGTTATATAATCACCTCACTGAAATTAGTAGCAAGATACCGATGTGGATGGCAAGTCGTCCTGAAAATGCAAATACTTATGATACTTTTAGTCGAGAAATTGAAAAACAAATTATTTTAAACATACAAACAAAAACAGCCTCTACATATTAAAATACTTTTTAATCATGACGTACAAGTTAAATGCACAAAAAATACTCTTTACTCAATTAGGGGACGAAGGAGTTTTATACGATACCCAAACAAATGAGTATATTTCGCTTAATGAAACATTTTTCAAAATACTAAAAGGTGTTGAAGATAGCTTACCTATCGAGCAAATAGTAACAAAACTTTGTGATGAATATCGTATTTCGGAAGAGAATTGTAATCAAGAAGTGAAAAATGCACTTTCAAAATTAGTGGAAAAAGAGTATATTATTGAATGAAAGTAGGGTTAAAAATAAAACGCTTTACAAAACTTAGCATTCGTCAAAAAGTTTTATTGTTTTCGGTACTTCTGATGTCGTTGTATAGTTATTTTTTGTTCCGTTTTTTTAAGCATTCGGCTAAATTTGGTTATGCAGATAAGGAATTTATAAGTCATAAAACCATTGATATGATTTTGGTTAAAGATATTAGTTTTGCTATCAGAGTTATGAAAAACTATACTCCATGGGAAAATGTTTGTCGGCATCAGGCATATCAGGCGATGTTGTTATGCAGTTTTTTTCATATTCCTTATCAGATTTTTGTCGGATTTAAAAAAAGTGAGGAGGGGAAAATTGAAGGTCATGCATGGACAACGGTAAACGGAGAGATTATCACAGGTTATTGTATAGTAGAAGAATACACGATTCAAGCAATTTATAGTTAAACTAATGATTTCAAAAGAACTTGAGCTCCTAATTGAGTCTATTAAAATTGTATTATTAGATGCATCTCCAAATGTATTCAAAAACTTAACGAACGACCCGAAGCTAAATTGGCAAAGAGTAGATAAATTACTAAAGTACAATAGTATCAGACCTATATTTTACCAAGCATGTAGAAACATAAACTTTCAAAATGATTTAGTTGAAAGAGTTGGTGTCTTTACTAAAAAACAGGCAATTAAAAATTTATTTGATGGTCAAGAAACTTCATATATTTTAGATTTCTTCAAACAAAATAATATTCCAGCTTTACCCTACAAAGGACAACTCTTTTTGGAATACTTATATCAGAATAGACCTTTACGTGAAAGTTGTGATATTGACATTATTGTACAGCCTGAAAATTTATATGAAAGCCTTAAATTACTTTTAGCAGATGGTTATAAACTATCAATAAAAGGAGAATTAACTTATACCTTATTTAAAGAAATATATCGGTTCTATGGACGAGAAGTTGGTTTGGATAAAAAAACGAAAGTAGGGAAGGATGTCCATATTGATTTTCATTGGGGTATAAATGAATCATTTCATGAGTACCCAATTGGTGTTGACGATTTCTTTAAAGAAGCCGAATTAAATGATTTTAATAAGAAAGAGGTTTTAGTACCTTCAATAAATACTATTTTTAAAATGTTACTTAATCATCATGGTGGACGTGGATGCTGGTTAAGATTAAAGGATATGTGTGATTTAATCGTTTTTAGAAAGAGTTACTTACAATTTGAGACTTCACAAATGGTAGAAATAGCACAAAAAATGGGAATGGTTAATATTCTTAATCAAGGTATTTTCCTTTCTGATACTTTCTTTTCGGACACAATAATCAGAGAGGTCTCAGAGAGTCAGAAAATAGCAAAAGAAATTTTAGCTTTTTGGGATAAAGCAGAGCATTATACTCATGTTAATTTGAGAGCAAGGCTTGCTTATGAAAAGATTTATCGATCTTTACAAGATAAAAATTGGAGTTGGTTTAAATCTATTCGGCTAAATATTAATTCTATGTCAATTCCCAATCCCATGGAAAGTGAGAGACTAATAATCTTCCCTGACAGTTTCATTTACTTAAATTTTTTTACAAAAATATTGAGTGGTATTTGGAAACTACTTAAAAAGTAATAGATTGTTATAACTGAAAAACGAACTCAATAATCTCATTTGTACACTGAAAAATTGTATTATTGTGAGTTGTAGTAACTTAATTTGGGATTTAAAAAACGTTCAAAATACAAAAATTTTCAAGTTATATCCTCTTTAACCTAGAGTTACATAAAATATCATTCCAATTTAACTGAAAATAAACGTCTTTTTGTATTACCCGAAAAATATGTTTTTCTCAATGCTTTTTCTAAACTACTATCTTATATAGTCAGAGTGTATTTCAAACCACTAAAACTATCAAAATGAAGATAATTAATACTTTGAAGCAGAAACGCTGGGAAGCAGGCAAGTTTCAAGTGTTTTACAGAATGTTATGGTCATTTCATAATCTTTATCGCTTTTTTGCTATTCCATCCTATCGTTCTAGAATATTAAACTCGATAAGGTTTAAGAAGTATTACCACCAATTTTCAAACTTTACCCAAATAGATCGTTATCCTGATTTATTTCAGATGGCAAAGCAAAATTTTGGTGATATTGAACATCCTAAAATCCTATCCTTTGGCTGTTCAACAGGAGAAGAAGTAGTCACTCTTTCAACATATATTCCTCATGCAAGTATCGTTGGAATCGACATAAATACTTGGTGTTTAAAGGAGGCTAATCGTAAATATGCTTCCGAAAATCGAAGATTCTTTCACAGTCTTTCTTCAGAATTTTTATCCTTACACGATTTTGATGCAATATTCTGTTTAGCAGTTTTTCAGCATCCTGAAAATAGACACAACAAAAATCGTAAAGAATCAGCTTATTCATTTGAGCATTTTGAAAATCAGCTCAAAGAACTGGATAAAAAATTAAAGTCCAAGGGACTACTTTTTATTGACCACAGTGACTTTAATTTCTTAGAAACTAATTTAATGCCCAACTATCAAATAGCAACATTTGATAGAAATCAAAAAAGTAGACAACGCCCTATTTTTAATAAGAAGAATCAGAAGCTTTCGGAATATCAAAATTTATTTAGAGTTTTTCAGAAAAAATAAACACAATAATTTCTTTCACGCATTCCTCAATGGTTCTATCAACTGTTTTCAATATTAGATTTGGCGATTGTGGTATTTCAAAAGGAGAGTCAAATCCTGTAAAATTAGTAATTTTTCTTTGGGAGACTTTTGCATAAAGCCCCTTGGGGTCTCTCTGTTCGCAAAGTGCAATGGGTGTATCAATAAAAATTTCTATGTAGTCTTCACCCAATATTTTCCTATTATTTTGCCGCATTACCTCAAATGGTGTAATAAGGGCAACAACAACCCAATACCCTTCTTCAATAAAAAGCTTGGCAATTTCTGCTGTTCTTCTTACATTTTCAAAGCGGTCTTCATTCGAAAAACCAAGATTGTTATTAATCCCTTTTCGTAGAATATCGCCATCTAAAATTTTTACTTTATTGGTTGATAATTTATCTGCTAAAGCATTGGCTAAAGTTGTTTTTCCTGCTCCTGAGAGTCCGAATAACCAAAGGCACTTTTTTTTCGTCATTTGATTAACAAAATTTTACTTGAAGAAATATTTTTTTAGTATATATTTATAAAGCTCACAACTCATTTTTTCACTCCAAAATCAACCAAGTAAAACCCTCAGCAGGAATCGTTACATCGACGTCAATTTCGTAGTTACGGTTTAGTGTATAGCTTTTGCTTTTTCCTTCTTTTTCCCGTACCAAAACTTTGTCCGAAAGCCCAGTGTAGTATAAGGGTAGATTGATTTTTCGAGAAATACTTACTTTCAATGGGTTATATAGCATCACAAAACCTTTCTCTTTCAGATTTGGATTTACGTGCATGATTCCGTCCCAATCTCGGCCATCGGGGCGGCGAAGATGAATAAGGTCGGAGTTCAGAATTTGGCGGTATTTTTTATACCAATCAATCGTTTTTTTGACAATTTGCTTAGTTTCTTCGGTGTCGTAGAGGCGTGGACCACGATAACAGGCTTGTACACCCGCACCATAATACTGCACCATTAGTTGCTCATACTCTTTCAGATGCTCGCTCAATGGCTCTAAAACTGCCTCAGCTCCGCCACCTTGATATTTGGTGAGCGGCACAAATCCCCAACCCATCGAAGGAGTTTTTTCCCAAGTGCCATCAAAGATATTTTGTCGATTCAAGATTTTCTGTTGTTCACGAGAAAGCGAAAAATTTACTTCTCGGTAGCCCAACGCAATTTTATGCGAACCATCCAAAAAATACCAGTCGGGAGCATTGATATACACACCACGCTCATTGAGCCAGCGATAAAAGCCTTTTTGCATTTCCATTTGCACCCACTGCGAATCATCAAGCCCTTTGTGGCCAGGGTGTTTGGTCGAAGCACATACATCGCCTGGGTAGGGGCCGTCATGTTCGAGTAAATCGAAGCCCGTTTCGGTGATAAATTTCTTTAAATTATTTAGATAATTAATTCCCCATTGGCTTGCCAAACATGGAGCATTTCCGAAGAAAGCACCTTTGTCGGGCAAACCGGTTTTTGGGTCAATTACATCGTTTTCGTCATCAATTCTGCGGCTACTAAAAAGCGAATATCCACCCAGTAGAACGCCCTTACTGTGGGCATATTCGGCCAATTCTTTGAATTTTTTGATGTTTTCGGCACTTGCATCTTCCATGTTCAGGCCACTGCCAAAACTAAGAATCACCATTTCGTAGCCAGTTTCGGCACATTGGTCAATCGTGGTTTTTACCTTCACAGGGTCGGTACTGACGAGGTGCATGAAAATCGGATTTTGGGTTGTATATGGAAAAAGTGTGGCATACATTCGGCGGCGAGCGAGTCCGTTTCGCTCACGGTCATAATTATCCAATAATAGTTCATAACTCCGAATCGATTTGTAAGTTTGATTGGGCAAAAGCTCAAAACCAATACCAAAACTTGGGTAAACTTCGAGTACGCAAGGAGTTTGATAATTATAATTTACCTGTGAAGTATAGCTCGAATCGACCTTCCAGTGGGTAGCTTGGTCGGATAACTCATAACGCATGGCATTATTGAAAGCGTAGTTGTTTTCGATATAAATTCGTTGAGGCTTTTTCATTTGTTCGGGGCTGCCCACCACGGCCGATTCCTCTTCGGGAGTTGCGAGTATTTCATTAACCAATTGGTTGATTTTTAGCGATTTATCTCCTTTGTTTTCAACGCTTACCCATTTACAAATCGTCGGAATATTATCAAAAATCTCGTAGTGTACCGAAACCAAAACACCTTTCAGATCGGGCAAATTTGATTCAAAAATTAACTCTAATTCTTTGCCTTTGGGATTTTGCTGATTCATAGCCCAAGTGCGAGATTTGAAATTTACATGCGGGGTTAAAGGGTTGATTTTAAAGCTTTTATACTGAAAATCCTGCGATTTGCTTTCTAATTTATCAATCCATTCGGTGAGCAAATAAGCGTGTTCTTTTTGACCGTAAAGTCCGCCAATATTATAAGTTTTACCATCAATTGTGATGCGGGCTTCGGGGCGAACTGAACGAATAAACTGCTCGTTGGTTCGGAGGTTTTTGAAGTCAATTGTGGCAGCATTAGGCGAAATTCGGATTTGGCGTTTGAGCAATCCATTCGATAAAACAATGTCTTTTCCGCTACTTGTTTGATAGATTTCTGCCTTAAAATTTTGCTTTGAAATTAACCAATCGGTACTTGGTTTAACTTCTTGATAAAGTGGGAGTTGTGAAGGTTGAAAGCTTTGTGCAAAGCTGAGATTGATGCCGATAATAAGTAAAAAAATGAGTTTCATTGTATATCAATTTTGTAAGGTTGAAGGTTTGGTAAAGATAAGATTTTGTAGCAAAAAAGCCAATAAATTGATTTGAACTATTGATTTTCGACTGAAATCGTATCGTTGCCTTATTTTCCGTACCTTTGTGGCTCAAATAATACAAAAGAGTTTTGGAAACATTCAAACAAATCGGCGTTACAGAAAATTTAATTAAGGCTTTGGCCGAAATGAAAATTACGAATCCAACCGAAATTCAAGAAAAAGCGATTCCGTTTTTGCTAAAAAATACATCTGATTTTATTGGTCAAGCCCAAACGGGTACAGGAAAAACCATAGCATTCGGCATACCTTTATTACAAAAAATTAATCCAAACGATAAGCATATTCAAGCCTTGATTTTGTCGCCCACGAGGGAGCTTTGTCAGCAAATTGCTAAGCAATTATTTAAAATGACCAAATATACCGAAAAGGTATTTGTGGAAGCTGTGTTTGGTGGCGAATGGATAGAAATTCAGATAAAAAATCTCCAACGTCCAACCCAAATTGTGGTAGCCACTCCAGGGCGTTTGATTGATTTATTGCAAAAAGGAGCTATTGACTTAACTCACGTAAAAACCATCGTACTTGATGAAGCCGACGAAATGTTGAGCATGGGTTTTAAAGATGATATAGATGCTGTTTTAGCGAAAATACATAAAAATAGCAATACGTGGCTCTTCTCTGCAACGCTTCCAAATGAGCTAAAAAGCTTGATTTTGAAATATATGTCGCCCGATTTGCATACCGTTCAAGTAAGTAAAACGGAGGTTGTCAATGGCTTGATTGAACACCAGTTTTTTATCAGTGAAGTTTCTGAAAAATTCGATTATTTAGTACAATTCCTGCAATCCCAAGGAGCTGCACGAGGAATTGTTTTTTGTCGAACAAAAGCTGATGCTCAGGCAGTTACGAGAAAATTGATAGCAAAAAAGTTTTTGGCAGACGCTATTCATGGTGATTTAGAACAACGTGACCGTGAGAAAGTAATGCGAGCTTTTAAGAACAAAAAAGTGCAAATTTTGGTAGCTACCGACATCGCAGCAAGAGGAATAGATGTCGAAGGATTGGCTTATGTAGCCCATTATCAGCTACCTGACCAAATGGAATATTACACTCACCGAAGCGGCCGAACTGCTCGTGCGGGCAAGCGAGGAATCTCAATCAGTTTTGTTTCAAAAGATGATTTGAAAATGATTACGCAAATAGAAAAAACGCTAAAAATTAAGTTTACGAAGATTTAGAAAGTCTTTAGTAGATAGTTTTTAGTTGGCAGTCTTCAGTGAGCAGTCGTTTCTACGCTGCCAACTGAAGACTGAAAACTGCCAACTGGAAACCGCTTACTATTACGCGATATCACAAATCGTAACGCCTTGCTTGAGAGATGCGAGAGCGTCTGGGCGTTTTGGTACAAATTCTTGTCCAACAAAACCTTTATAGCCAGTTTCTACGATTGCACGCATGATGGCTGAGTAATTTAATTCTTGTGTATCATCAATTTCGGCACGACCTGGTACGCCTCCAGTGTGATAATGCGAAAAATATTTGTGAGATTTTTTAATCGTTGCGATTACGTCGCCTTCCATGATTTGCATGTGATAAATATCATAAAGCAACTTAAATCTATCTGAGCCAACTTTATCGCACAACGCAATGCCCCATTTGGTAGTATCACACATATAATCTTTGTGATTTACTTTACTATTTAGCAATTCCATCGTTACGGTAATGCCATATTTTTCGGCTGAAGGCATCAATCTTTTTAATCCTATTGCACAGTTTTCAAGTCCTTGTTCGTCTGACATTCCTCTACGATTTCCCGAAAAACAGATAACTTTATCCAAACCTGCTTCCTTTAATTTAGGAAAAATTTCTTCGTAGCTTTTTACCAATTCATCGTGCAGCTTGAGGTCATTAAAACCATCGTTGATGCCTTTTCCTGCACCCCATGGCATGGCACAAGTCAGACCGTATTTTTTCAAAATTGGCCATTCTTCAGGGCCTTGCAGCTCGATTGATTTGATTCCCATCGCAACGGCTGCTTTACAGAGGTCTTCTAATGGAGTTTTGGCATAACACCAACGACAAACCGAATGATTGATTTTGCCGTTGAGGTCAGCACCGAGTGCTTTTTCGTTGGCTGCGAAAACCTCGCTAAATGCCATCGGAGAAAACGCCACGGCTGTTCCTCCAACAATATTTTTGAGTGCCGAGCGGCGTGATGAATTAGAATTCATTTTTGTAAGGTTTTGATTGAATGATTAAGGTCGTTAATTTAATGAATTTGTTTGAATCATCCTTCATGTGTTAAAGAATTAACAACAAATTTAAAGAACTGAATTTGTTAAATTAAATAGCAATTAAAAAGCTAACAGGAATATTTAAGCCTTTACTAAGGCGTTGTATCATCAAAACTGTTAATTCTTGTTTACGATTCATCACTTTTGATACTTTTGTTTTATCACCAATAAATGGAATTAAATCTTGCTGTTTTAGATTTTCTTGTTCCATTTTGTACTGCAAATAAGCTATTGGGTCGCTGGCTTGCATAGGCACATGAACTGTTTCATAAGCTTCAATAAGTGTAATGAGCATATCTAATTCTTGTCCTTCGGTTGAATCTGCTTTTGGTTTTAATTTCATCAGATTACGCACTCGATGTAAAGCCAGTTGATGATTTTTTTCTGAAATATTATCCATTGTATTCGATGGTTGTAACGTCTATTCGATTATATTCTTTGTGACTGCCAATCCAAATGATAAAAACTAGTTGATACTCGTAATCTATTTCGGTAACAAGCCTAAAATCATTGCCCTTGATATTAAAAATAACTCTATTATTAGCTACAATACTTGCATTTCCGTAAGTTTTCTTAACATCATTGGGCGATTTCCACGTTGCTTGCTTAGTGGTATTATACCAATCCAATAAAGGGAATTCAGCTTGTGAATGAATAAGCCAAAAATCTCGTATGGTAGCCTTTGCAATGATTCTCATGACTCAAATATACAAGAAAAGTTGCGATATACGCAACTTTTCTCATTTTTATTCTCCCAATAATTTATTCAACCTCACCACCGATTGCACCATGGCTCGCACATCGTGGTAGTTGATTTTCCATGAATGGCTCATGTGTCGCCAAATTGGTTCGCCTTGGCGAGTCATCAATGGCCACCATTCGCCCAGTTTATGATTAATCATTTTATCAAATACAAAACGATGAATATTTACGTAAGCATTCCAGTATTTTTCGTCTTTTAGATAGCGGTAAGCATCCAACATTCCAATAAGCATTTCTGCTTGTTGCCAAAACTCTTTTTCTCGGTCATATACCTCGCCAGCGTGCGAACCTTCTACAAAAACGCCACCAAATTCCCAATCTACACCGTTATCCACCGAGTGACTAAATGATTTTTGTATTTGGTCGTGGTGAATATCATACGGTAATTTCAGAATGTCGAGGGCGTGCATCAGTAGCCATGCAAATTCGGCATTATGACCGTAGCTAGTGTTATCTTCGGCAGCGGCTTTTTGACCATCATCGCTAAACCTGTCCCAACCCCAAACGATGTCAAATTTTATTTGTGGAGCAACCGACCAATCGGCCCAAAACTGCGGAATACCAGTGCCATATTGCGGGTGCATGATTTTGTTCGTCAGCAACTCGATAGATTCCAATAATTTACGGCGGTGTACTTGCTTGCCTGTACATTCATAGAGCGTTGTGAAGGCTTCCATCAAGTGCATGTGAGCATCGAGCGTTTTGCGGTCGCCACCTGCTGAGCCAGCACCTTTCAAATCCCAATTTCGTTGAAACATTTCCCAGTAGCCACCGTAATGCGTGTCAACCACGTGTTTTTGGAGTAAATCGAATACTTTTTCGGCATATTCTTGACCACGAGGGTCGCCAGTAGCGAGGGTATATTCGCTCAGACTATAAATAGCAAAACTGTGTCCGTAAACGATTTTTTCGTCAATTACTACCTCGCCTTTGCGGTTCATCATCCAGTAGAAACCGCCGTGTTCTTCGTCCCACATTTTATTGAGCAAAAAGTCAACACCGTGGCGAGCCATTTCTGCCAGTTTTCCATCGCCATAACCAGCACGATGTGCCGAAGAATAAGTAAAAACCGAACGAGATTGAGCAATCAACGATTTTTCGTCTTCGCCCGAATCATTGCCAAATTCATCAAAATGAGTTAAAAAGCCACCGTATTGCGTGTCAACGGTGCGGGAAATCCAAAAAGGTAAAAGGCCATTATTGAGGTAAGCGACGATTTCGTCTCGCAATTCTCGAGCATTAGAAGTATTCATTTTAAATAGTTTTATAGAGGTTGAATAGTTGTTAATATATATTTGAAAATGTAAAATGTATAATGCAAAATTAACAATGGATTTACATTAAATCTATAATTTCATTCAAAGTAGCTGTGCCTGTTTGGTGTAATTTTTGGACTGTTACGGCGGCCGCTAAGTTAGCAATTTCGAGTGATTGTACAATGCTTGCTCCTGTTCCTCGGCTAGCCGAGAATGCTGCCACAACCGTATCGCCCGCACCAACGGTATCAAGCTCGGTGTTTAGTTGTAATGCCACTACGCTGTGTATTTCGCTTGGACTGATGTACAAAATTCCGTGTTCGCCACGAGTTATAACGAGCGAGCCACCAATTTTTTCGAGTAATGTTTTTGCGTGTGTAATACAAGCTGTTTCGTCGGCTTCTTCGATTGTTGAAACGCCTATCAATCGGGCTAGTTCTTCGGTATTTACTTTTAAAACAATATTTTTTATATGAAGTCCATAAGCCCGTAAATCGGCTACAAAAAGGCAGTTTGGGAACTTTGATAAAATTTCATTTAATCGCCAAATACGTTGAGGTGTAAGTAAAGGATTTGGAAATTGTTGGTTGATAATCAGTACGTTAAGTGTGGGAAGAGCTGATTCTATTGCATCTAAAATTTCCTCAAAAACTGATTCAGAAAGTACATTATGAGTACCAAAATCCAAGCGATTTTCCTCACCATTGACCGACATCGGTTTGGTATAAGTGCAAGTATCCCAACCGCTCTGAATCGTTTTAAGATTTGCGGTATCAACATACAGTTTTTGAAGTAAATATTGCATCTCTCTTCCATAAATATCATCACCTACACAGCCAAAAACTTGGAGATTTTCTATGCCCAAAGCGGCCAAGTTTTGCACCACATTCCCTGCCGCACCGAGCGACGTCTTGGGTTTATTTCCCCAAAACACCTCTTTGCCAGTTTCAACCGAAAACTCTTGGCTTTGCTGATTAATGCCATAATAAAAATCAACGGCAAAATCACCGATAACACCTACTTTTAGGTGTTTTATTTGTTGAAAAATTTGCTTTATTTCAGTGGGTTGGAGGGGCATGGTTTGATTTTCAAGTGTTAATATTCTCAATAACCTTCTTAAATTCTTGGATTGTTATTGCTTGTACTTTTGGGAAAGGAATGTTATGAAGTATCTTAAAGTGCTTATCGTAAGTAATAATATAGTCTGCATTTGAAGCTATAGCAACATCTACGAATTTATTGTCGTCTTTATCTTCTTCTATGAGTTGCCATTTGTAGAAGGCCTCTGTTTGTTCGGTTAGAGGTAAATTTAACAATTCATCTAAAACTATTTCAGCAAAATATTTTGAGTAAAACCAAGCTAATATTTCTTCATACTCTTCAATAATTTCGTTTGATAGAATCAAAACTATGGTATCATTTCGTAACATTTCATACAGCCACCTTTCTGACGACCGCTTGGGGACGATGGCTAACAGAATGTTGATATCAATCAAAATTCTCATTTATATGGTGTGCGTAAATGAGTGTTCAATAAATCGTCAATGGTTAGTTGAGACATGCCTTTTTCGTCCATAAGTTTTTCTGATTCTGCATCCACCTTTTGGGCGTAGTAATTTGACAATAAAGATTTTATTGCCGCCAAATCTTGTTCGTCCATAGGGCGAGCAAACATTTTGAGCAAATGCAACTGCACGGCATTGAGTTTCGTTGATTGATGAATAGCTGCCATTTTATTTGTTTTTTACAAATTTATGTGTTTTGTTTCTTTTTCTGTCAGTTTTATAGGTTTTATTGGAGAAGACGGTTTTTTCGTGAACCAATAAATTTATCGGGCATTCGATCAACTCGAATGATTTTTCTGTATTTTTTCATTAGGCGAAATGTTCCTATGTTTTGCTTTTTATAAAATTAGTGTGTCAGCATTTGTTAAAACGGCGTTCAAAGAATGCTTTTCACCACGAATGAATATACAACCGAACTGAGGTTGCGTTTTGATAGTTATGGCATTCATTGGCTTTGGTCGTTTTCCAGCCCGAAGCCTTTTAAGTGTTGCATAGTTTAGTCTTTAAGGTGATGTTTTATTTCAGCAGGTAATATCTTTTGCAAAGAAAGAAACGAACCATCTAAATGGTCGAAATCACCATCAGTAGTAATAAGTTTTAGATTTAAAATTGAAGCTGTTGCGGCAATCCATAAATCGTTTTTACCCATATTTCGAGGTGTTTTGAATGGGTAATGTTCATAATCTGGATGTGAACGTTGACTATAAGCATCGATGCCAATGTTATGATGGTAACAACAAATCGCTAATATCTATTACCCTAACTTTGGTAAAGAAAGATTCTAATATTTGCATTTTAGAATAACCCCACTTATTCTGAAATGCAATAGAATGTATTTCAGCTACATTGACAAATGAAATATAAACAGATTCTTCATAAGGATTCAAATATTCCATAATCTTGTGTCCTGACCTATCTCTAACTATGGAAAGAATGATATTTGTATCTATTAATAGGTTCATTTTCTAAGCATTTTAATTGCTTTCTTATAATCTTCATCAGAAAGAGGCTCACCTTCTAAATGATATAAACTCTTGGGGTCATAACCAGTCTGCTTTGCAAAAGCAGTTGTTCCTCCTGCTGCAAGAATCTCTTCGGCAGTATAGGTTTTAATTTTTTTGAAAAAATAAGGTTTTTCTTTAATTGCTGGTATCATTTTTTTCTTTTTTATCCATCAAATCTATAACAAAAACTCAATAAAACCAACTCTTTACTTCCTCACTCGCACGGGTTACGGCGGTGTAGAGCCATTGGTGGTTTCCATAGTTATATTGAGGGTCAATCAATACTTTTTTCCATTCGCTTCCTTGTGCTTTGTGGCACGTAATGGCATAACCGTAGCGTAGTCTGATAGCATTCATATAGGGGTCGTCGGAAGCCTTTTCGGTGCTTCGGTAAGTAATATTCTTTGCCATTCGGTCGGCTTTTAGTTGCTTGATAGCTTCTTTATTTACCTCTCCTTTATGGCTTATTAAGCTTGCAAGTAGCACTTTTGTTTCTATGATAATTCCCTCAAAATCTATCGTAGCATCAACAAATTGTAAATCTGCTCGCCTTTCGGTTTTGTTGCTTACTTCTTTTACAAGGCCCACCGTTCCTTTGGTAATTGAGCGTTCTATATTCATCCAATTTTTATCAAGCATCACGGCATCACCTTTTGAGAGAATTTGGGCATCTAAACCTAAGGCCACACGAACCTTTTGGTTGAATAACTGCACTTATTCGTTAGAATTGGCAATGCAAACGATGTTTTGTAGATGATTTCTATCAAAATGATGCAAAAAATAATACAAACCGAGAGTTGCATTAGTCAATTTTGGTAAATTCAATCGTGATAGTGGCATTAGAGCATCTTTTCTACGTTTGATTTCGTTGGCGAGGGTCAAAATTGGCGAGTTTTCGGCCTGACGTTTTACTTCCGTAAGGGTAGTTTGTTGAGCCGAAATGTTCATTTTCTCACTAAGCAATCGTGCAGAAAGTGCCACTGATTCTTTTTCATGGATGGGAGGAAGTTGATAAGTATCACCCACAAAAATTACTTGGTTATTGTTATTCCCTTCTTTGATACGGCGAAACAAATCAACCAACAAAGCATTGGGAGTTTTAAAGTCATTTTGCTGTTCTTGCGTAAAAGGCAACAAAGATGCTTCATCAACCACATAAATGGTTCGGATGCTCGCATCGTTGGTTTTGTAGTTAAATTTTACCGTGCCATCCGCCAATTCTTCGGGCATATAAATTTGATGATGAATTGTAGAAGCCATTTCGTGCGTTCTACTTTCTAAAATCTTTACGGCTTTGCTTGTTGGAGCTAACAATACAAAGTTTAGTTCAAGTTTTTTAAGTGTTCGATTACCGCTTGCATCAACGATGTTTTGCCCGTACCCGCCGACCCACGTAAAACAAAAGCTTTACAAGATTGAGGTTTTTCTAAAAACTCTTAAATCAAAAATAAGGCTTTTGCTTGGCATTCGCTTGGTTGATGAACAAAACTATTGAAAATTGAGGTAGTCGTATTGGTCATATATCTCCTTTTGTTTGATGTTGATGTAAAGTAAGATATGTACTACGCAGCCTATCTGCGTAGATGAAAATATTAGTAAAAAATATATATAAATAGCTATTCTGATAGTAGTTGAATAGCTTTTGGATAGCCTTTTATGAATGTTGTGTTTTGATAATGAGCTAATTAGTTGAGAAAATAATTATATTAAAATGAGGAGTTCACTAAAAACACCTTAAAATCTGCATTTGTATTTACTAATCGGCTCACATTATAGTTTTGACGTTTTCTTCTTTTTTAACTTCCACAAAAACGTGAAACTTAGTAAATTGCTTTGGGCATTTGTTGGCAATTGTTACGATTTTTGATAGAGTAAACAAAGGTCTAAACCACAGGGCTGACCAAATAAATAAAATGCCTTTAAAAGTAATTTTCGCGGTATTTTTCGTTTAGAATTTGAAGCAAAACACTAAAAAAGAATCACATAAATCAATCTAATCAGCGTTTAAGAAAAGTTTTATTCCTATTTTTGCAGTTCAATTCAAGAATAAAAGAGAATTATGCAAATCAAGGAATTACTGAAGCAGTCGCCAAGCGAACAAGAAGTGACAGTGAAAGGTTGGGTACGTACCAAACGTGGACAAGTAGCCGTAACTTTTATTGCCATTAATGATGGCTCAACGATACATAATATTCAGGCAGTAGCCGAAGGTGGACTAATAGATGAAGAAACATTGAAATTGGTTTCGACGGGTGCGTGTGTGGCCGTGACTGGTAAACTTATCGCATCAATGGGCTCTGGACAAGCAGTAGAGGTAAAAGCTGAAAAAGTCGTGGTTTATGGTACTGCCGATGAGACTTTTCCGATGCAGCCCAAAAAGCATTCGATGGAATTTTTGCGTGAAAAAGCCCATTTACGCTTTCGAACTAATACTTTTGGAGCAATTTTTCGCATTCGTCATGTTTTGGCCTTTGCGGTTCATAAGTATTTCAATGACAATGGTTTTTTCAATCTTCATACACCAATCATTACGGCCTCTGATGCCGAAGGTGCAGGTGAAATGTTTCATGTAACGAATTTTGACATGGAAAAACCACCAAAAGGCGAAGATGGAAACATTGATTATAGCCAAGATTTCTTCGGTCGTAAGACAAGTTTGACCGTTTCTGGGCAATTGGAAGGCGAATTAGGAGCTTTAGCCTTATCGAAAATTTATACTTTTGGGCCTACTTTCCGTGCCGAGAACTCAAATACTACTCGTCACTTGGCGGAGTTTTGGATGATTGAGCCAGAAGTTGCTTTCTACGAATTGGAAGACAATATGAATTTGGCCGAAGATTTCGTACAAACTGTTATCAAATATGCTCTCGAAAACTGTGCTGATGATTTAGCTTTCTTAGAAAAACGTTTGTTGGAAGAAGATAAAAGTAAGCCGCAAAACGAGCGAAGCGAATTGAGTTTGATTGAGAAACTAAAATTTGTGATTGAAAATCAATTTCAGAGATTGACCTACACCGAAGCCATTGAAATTTTGGTGCGTTCAAAACCGCATAAAGAGAAAAAATTTCAATATCCAGTAGAGTGGGGAATTGATCTGCAATCAGAGCATGAGCGTTATTTGGTAGAAAAGCACTTCAAAAAACCAGTAATTTTGACCAATTATCCGAAGGATATTAAGGCGTTTTATATGAAACTTGATGACGATAATAAGACTGTTCGTGCAATGGATGTATTGTTTCCAGGAATCGGAGAAATCATTGGAGGCTCACAGCGTGAAGATGATTACGAGAAATTATTGGCTCGAACGAAAGAAGTTGGCATCGACCCAGAAAATATTTGGTGGTATCTCGAAACTCGTAAATTTGGTTCTGCACCCCACGCAGGTTTCGGCCTGGGATTTGAGCGTTTGGTATTATTCGTAACGGGTATGACCAACATCCGTGACGTGATTCCGTTTCCTCGCACGCCTAAGAGTGCAGAGTTTTGATTTTTAGAAAGTATTTTTACTTTAAATATTTTTTAATCATGCACCTACAGTATTTGACAGACGAAAAAGGTTATAAAAAATCGGTTGTAATTCCAATTGATGAGTGGAATAAACTTCGTAGCAAGTACAAAATTGAAGAAGAACCGACAATAAGTTCGGAGGAAATTTTGGAAAACTTAAAAAAGGATTTAAATGCCTTAAATAATGGTACTTTGAAAACAACTCCTTTAAAAGATTTTATACAAGAATTAAAAAAGGAAGGGTTTTGATGAAGAGATTTGATATAGTTTTAGGTGTAACTTTCAAGAAAGAATTTAGGAAATTGCTAAAAAAGTACCGTTCTATACTGTAAGAGTTAGAAAATATTGCCGAAAGTATAGCAACAAATCCGATTCAAGGTACGCCACTTGGTAAAAATTGTTATAAAATTAGACTTGCTATAAAAAGTAAAGGTCAATGGAAATCTGGTGGTGCCAGAATTATTTTTTGTGTAGTAGTGGTAGAAGAAAAGGTTGTATTAGTTTCGATTTATGATAAAGCTGAACAAAGCACAATTTCGGACAAAAAGTTGAGGCAAATTCTGAAAGACGAACAATTAGATTGAGATAAAAGTGTAATTTTATCAGGCACGAAATTTGAAATTTCAGCAATAAAAACATTTTTAATGTCCAAATTTTTATAAGTTTATTTTTTCAAAGGTGATAAAAATTGATTAAATGCTCACAACATTACTCTTATTTCTTGCGATTGTTTTCGCCAATGTGGTTGTTGCGGTTTATGTCGAGCGTAAGGTTTCGGCATTTATTCAAGACCGTACTGGGCCAATGGAAGTTGGTAAATGGGGTATTTTACAAGTCATTGCCGACCTTTTGAAGTTGATTCAAAAGGAGGATATCGTACCAGCTGCTGCCGACCGACGAATGTTTAAGTTTGCTCCGCTGATGATATTCATGGCAATTTTTGCAGGTTTTGCTTTGTTTCCATTGTCTCCAAATTTACGAGGTTCGGCTACGCATACGGGAGTTTTTATGCTTTTAGCTGTTGTATCGCTTGATATTTTGGGGATTTTGATGGCAGGTTGGGCATCAAATAATAAATACTCTTTACTCGGAGCTATGCGTTCGGTTGCTCAGATTATTTCCTATGAAGTACCGCTTGGTCTTTCGGTTTTATGCGTAGTTTTGATTACCCAAACGCTTGATTTGCAGGAGATTAGCTTTCAACAAGGTTTGCTTTCAATCGAAAAAAATTATCTTTTTGGCATAAAAGCCACTGGAATTGAAGTAAATCAATATGGTGGAATTTTGACTTGGAATATTCTTCGAAATCCGTTTTTATTGATAGTTTTTGTCATTTATTTTATTGCTTCATTGGCCGAAGCCAACAGAGCTCCTTTTGATTTGCCAGAGGCCGAATCTGAACTTATTGGTGGTTTTCACACCGAATATTCGGGTTTCCGTTGGGCGATTTTGTTTCTTGCCGAATATGGAATGATGCTTTTGGTATCGATTCTGGGAGCTATTTTGTTTCTCGGTAGTTGGAATACACCTTTTCCAAATATTGGTTCGTTTACGCTCGGAAGTTGGACAAGTGGGCATATCGGACATTGGTCGAGCGACCTTTGGGGCGGGTTTTGGTTGATTACAAAAGCCTATTTTTTGATTTTGATTCAAATGTGGGTGCGTTGGACACTCCCTCGCTTGCGTGTTGACCAACTCATGTATCTTTCTTGGAAAGTGCTAACGCCTTTTTGTTTGGTGCTTTTGCTTATTTCGGGCGTTTGGCGTTTGTTGATGATTTAGAAAATTCCTTCAAAAATATCACCCATTAAAATCGAAGCATCAAGTGCGGTTAATTCGATACTTTCTTGTAAATCAGTGAATTAACTAAACTCCCATTTATCGGCATTTTTTGCGTAAATTTCTACAAAAGGCTCTTATTGCGAAACTATCAAATAATACTGTAAAGTAGGCAAAATAGAATATTCTCGTAGCTTGTCAACGGTATCGGTTTTTACTGAATTTTCTGAAAAAACTTCCACAATCAGAGCAGGTTGTGTAATAGCGTGTGAATCTTCATCATCAATCGTTGGTGCAACAACATTATCTGGGTAGCGATAACGGTTGTTTTCAAGCATCAATCTTACGTCATGGTTGAAAATATCGAAGACTTTTGAATTTAGTTTGTCTTCTAATAATCCTACTATTTTTCGAGTAATTTTATTTGCTTTTTTTGATTCTCCAGACATAGCAATAATATCTCCATTAATGAATTCATGACGGATTTCGGAGGTTTTTTCTAATTCAGAATACTCCTCTACGCTATATTTTTTGTCTGCTATGAATATTTCTGTCAGCATTTTTTAGAAGTTTTTTTCAAGTTTAAGCGATTTTTTGATAAAAACAAATATTTAGCCCAACTCAAACCAACCTCTAAACTGATGGGCTTTTTCTTTACTCACAACGATTTCATCCTTGGTTGTAACAACTAATTTTAATTCAATTTTTCCCGTAAAATGCGTTCGATAGCTTTCGATTGCTTGTTTATTGACTATAAATTGGCGATTTGCTCGGAAAAATCCTTCTGGGTTTAATAAATCTTCGATTTCATCGAGAGAATTGTAATCGGTGATAAGGCGTTGATTATCAGTAGTTTGAATCCAAATAACCTCGTCTCGATAAAAACAAGCAATTTGCTCAGTCGATACAGCTACGATATTTCTTTGAAAATGTGCCGTAAACCGTTTCTTAAATTTTAAACTCGTGGTGCGATTGTCGAAATCGCTCAATAAATGTGTAAGCTTTTCTTTAAAATCATCTTGATAGGGTGCATGATTCAGTTTTTTAAACTTCTCAAAAGCACTGCGTAGCTCATCTTTATCAATAGGTTTCAATAAATAATCAATGCTATTGAGTTTGAAGGCTCGAACGGCGTATTCATCATAAGCAGTTGTAAAAATAATTGGACATTGAGGCCGAATTTCCTTAAAAATATCAAAACTAACGCCATCAGAAAGCTGAATATCAGATAAAATCAGGTCGGGTTCAGCATTGGTTTTAAACCAATCTAACGACTCTTTTACATTGCCAATTGTGGCCAATATAACTGCATTTGGTTCGAGTTTTTTGACCAAATTTTCAAGGTTTTTAGCTACGAGTGGCTCGTCTTCTATTAAAAGGATTTTCATATTAAATCAGTGGAATTTTTACTCTAAAAACCTCATTTTGTTCAATTAAAACTTCTTTATAACTCAGAAAGCTATATAGTGATTTCAAGTTGTTTAAACCTTGTCCGTTTGAGGTTTCAACTTGTTTTTTTAGTTGAATGGCATTCTCAATAATTAAATACTGCTCTTGGTTAAAAATATTGATTATCAGTGGATTAGCCTGATTGATGATATTATGTTTGAGTGCGTTTTCAATCAATATTTGTAGTGTGACTGGTGCTATTTGTTGGTCTAAAACATCGGCCGAAATATTAAAATTAATGCACAGAGATTCTCCAAAACGTGTCTGAAGCAAAGCCACGTAATTTTTTATAAAATTAGATTCTGTTTCGAGACTAACCAAGACTTTTTCTTTGTTCTGCAAAACATATCTGAATACTTTCGAAAGTTGTCTCAAAAACTCACTGGCAAGTGTCGGGTTTTCATGAATCAATGAATCAAGCGATGTCAAACTATTGAATAAGAAATGTGGATTTAGCTGATTTTTTAGATTATCGAACTGTACCTGAGATTTTTCTTTTTCGAGCTTGGTGGCTCTAAGTGCGTTTTCACGCCATTTATTTAAGGAGTATTTGGCAAAATGAATTACATTTAATAGGGTCACAACCAAAACCTCTGTGGCTATACCTGCAAGTTGTGCAAGATTGGTTGCTTCTTTTTCAACGTTTGAATGAAATGGCAAAATTGTTTGGCAAATTAAAAATGCCACCCTCGAAATAATCGTAATGAATACGAGATTGAGAAGTATTTGTGGTATTAATCGCTTGACAATACCATTGTCATAAGGCATGAATTCATCGAAAATAAGGCAGGTTTTATTAAAAAAAATAAAAGTTATCGATAAAACAATGATAGAAACAAGAAATAAAATAGCATTGCTTTCAAGGTCAAAATCAAAAATATACCACCTAAAAAAGGCCGCTATCATTGCCATTAAGACAATTATATAAATTACTAGTTTCTTTTCAGTTATCATTAGCTAATAATTTGTCCGTCCGACATTTCAATGATTCTATCGCTTCCTTTAGCAAAATCTGGGTCGTGGGTTACGGCAATGATTGTTTGATTATTTTCGTGGGCAATCTGTTTAAAAATCTCGAAAACTACCTCCGAATTTTTCCTGTCTAAATTTCCCGTTGGTTCATCACCCATAATAATTGTTGGGTCATTAATTAAAGCCCGTGCAATGGCCACTCTTTGTTGTTGTCCACCCGAAAGTTTGGCCGATTGTTTGAGAGCATGGTCTTGCATATCAACCAACTTTAATTTTTGGTAGGCTCTTTCTTCGATTTCTTTGCTCGAATATTTTCCCAGTTTCAGAGCTGGTAGCATGACATTTTGTAAAGCTGTAAATTCGGGCAAAAGAAAATGGAATTGAAAAACAAAACCTAAATGTTCGTTCCGAAATGCCGCTAGTTGGTCTTGGGTGCGGCCTGTTAGGCGTTCACCATTCATCGTCAGCTTACCATCATAAGTAGTATCCATAGTGGAAAGAATGTATAAAAGTGTTGATTTTCCACAGCCAGATTTTCCGACCAAAGCCAAAAATTCTCCACGATTAGCTTCAAATGAAATATTCTTTAAAACCTGAAACTTTTCGGGTTCGTAGAAATATTTATTGATGTTGGTAGCTTGAAGTACAAGACGCTCAACCCCCAGAAGGGGAATTTCGTTTTCTACGCTTTTCCTATTTATATTAATTAACATTGTTCAAATTTTAAAATTGTTTTTTATTCCCCCTCTGGGTGGCAGGCTTATCCTCTCAATATTGCTACTGGGTCTATTTTTGATGCTTTTCGGGCGGGCATATAGCCTGCCAAAATGGTGGTTGTAATGCCGAAAATCATTCCGAGACCGTAATATTTTGGTTCAAATAAAATCGGGAATGTTTTTATATCAAGAAAATCTCCTGCATCAAAAGGCATGGATGAAAGCAGATAACTTAAGCAAAATCCAATAATAATACCCAATAAAGCACCCAAAATGCCAACAATGATTGATTGAATTAGGAATATTGAAACGATGTCGTTGCCTGCAAAACCGGTTGCTTTTAGAATAGCAATGTCTTTCATTTTATTGATTACATTCATATTCATGATGTTATAAATACCAAAACCAGCTACTACCAATAGGGTAATAGAAACCATGATTACCATTCCGTTTCGGATTTTATCACCTGCCAAAAAAGCTGAGTTGGCTTCGGCCCAGTCTTGGGTTTTGTAGCCATATTGATTTTTCAAAACTTTGGCATACTTAAGTGCCGCTTGCGAATCTTTCATTTTTATGTGAATATCAGTTACGAAACTTTTGTCTTTTTGTAGGATTTCCTGCACCATCGACATATTAGCGTAGCATTTTACACCATCGACTGTTTGAATACCAAAACCAAAAATTCCTACAATTTTGACTAGTTTTAGATTTCCTGTGGGTGTCGTTACAGTGATTTTATCACCTACTTTTACATTAAGATTGCGAGCCAAAACTTTACCCATTAAAATTCCATTTGGAGTTGAAAGCAAGGATTCTAAATTACCTGATTTGACTCGTTTTTTTAAGTCATATAATTTATCCTCTTTCAATACATCAACCCCTGCGATCTGACCCGAAAAGGGAACAGGCCCTTTATTGAAAAACACCTGCGAACTTATCTGTGGAGAAACGCCTAAAATTGTTGGCTCTTTTTCAATATTTGCCGCAATTTGAAGTCCGTTTTTGATGTTAATTAATTCATTTTTAGGTAATTGATGATAAATAATATTGAAATTTGACGGATTGGCCTCTTCGATAATACTTGGATGATTGCTTGTGATTTCTTTATAAATTCTGATATGCGGTGATGAGTCGAGAGCCGAATCTTCGAGAAATTTATTGACACCCTTAATGACAGAAATCATGACGATGAACATAGCAATTCCGAAAGTAACGCCCAGCATCGCAATCAAGGTCTGACGTTTTTTTGTCAGTAAGTGTGTTTTGGCTATTTGGAGTGAAATACCGAGTTTCATAACTTATTTTTTGGTTTTTTTGTCGCATTTTGTAGCAACAAGGCAATGCTTTGTCTCTACCTACGTAAATGAAATATAAAGGAGATTGAAATCAATTTACAAGCATCAAAATTGATTTTTCGCTGAGGCCCGCCTTTACCTCAACCATATCAAGGTTTTCAACACCTTTCGTAATTTTTATTTTCTTTTTATCGTCATTTTCTTCAATCCATACCGAATCGCTGCCTACTAAATAGTTTTTAGGAATCGTTAGCACTCTTGGATTTTCCGAAACCACAATATTGGCTTCAATCGTCATGCCGTAGTAGGCGTTGGGTTTTTCTTCCATAAATTCGGCATCGACTCTGAAGGTTTGGTCAGCTTTATTGAGTTTTGGGTAAAGTTTGGTCACATTTGCCTTGAAAATTTTGTCTTTGTAAACATCAATCTTTACTAAAACTGTTTGTCCGATTTGTACTTTCACAAAGTCTGATTCATCGATGGCCAGTTGAGCATAAACTTCGTTGGCATCGCCTACAAGTGCCACGGCTTCACCACGCCTTACAAGTTCGCCTTGTTTTTTGTAAATTTCGTAGAGTTTTCCTGCTTCAAAGCTCTTTATTCGATAATTATCTTCTTCCCTGGCATTGACTTTGAAGTTCGATTTTGAGTTTTGTAAATCTACGTAAAGCTGATTTTTTGTACGTAACCACGCTTTTCTGCGAGCCGAAACATCATTTTTGGAGGTCTGGAAAGCAAGTTCAGCTCGCTCGTATTCGATACGAGTGGTGGCGTTTCGGGCGTAAAGTTCTTTGTAGCGTTTAAAATTTACCGAGTCGTTGGCCAGTTTTGTGCGAGAATTTCGGAGCTGAGCTTCGAGTTCATCAAGTATCGGCGAGTTATCGCTAAAATTAGCTTCTGATTGGCGTAAAATATTGCTTGAAGCCTCCAAACGAGCTTCTTGCGAGGCACTTTCAAGCTGAAAAAGTAACTGGTTTTTGCCCACTGCATCACCTTCAAAAGCAGTTTGTTTTATCAAAAAACCATCTGCGTTGGCGGTGAGTTTGTATTCGTTTTTGGGATAAATATTCCCAGAAGCATAAACCGCTTCAGTAAGAGATTTATATTGAGGAGAAGTATTGGTGTTTTCTGTTTTTTTGCAGGAAACCAATATGCCAACGAAGGCTAAAGTAAGTAGGCAAAAATTTTTCATGTGATGTTTGTGCTTTCTGACGTACGAAAAATATCATTCTTAAATTTTAATCAAAGGTGTATGTAAATTATAGAATCATCAAGAAATTTTGAACGAAGCGGAAGAAAAAAACATTGAAACAATAACAAATTTTCCGTTGAGTAAAAAAGTATTCAATTTTGTGTCTAATGATTCGTTCTAATAAAGTATCAAGCAGTAAATTAGAACACTTCGAATTAAAAAAGCCAAAGTCTATGAAAATCTCATTTAATTTTAGAAAATTACTTACACTACTTGTTTTGTCGTCTTTGCCGATGCTGTTAATGAATTGTTCGAAAGATACTCCTTCCGCACAAATAGTAGGTACTTGGAAAATCGTAAATATTTATGTAAAGCAAGGTACAAAAATTGAAACCGACCAATTACCTTCTTTGGTGAATGCATTATCTTGTGCTAAAGAAATTGTTTTTATTTTTCAAAAAAATGGAAAGGTTTCTTACAATACACCTCAAGAGTGCCAATTAATTGCCAATAATTTTTCTGGCTCAAGTGATGTTTCTGGATATGAAATAGAAGATGATAATTTGATTATAACAGGAAAAAGTACAAACACTTATGGAGTCTCTTTTAATAAAAGGCAAATGGCTTGGACTATTGTAGATGGAAAGGGAACAGCATTAATGACAACTACCAGAATTATTTTGCAAAAACAATAATTGTAAATAGCCAAAATTGCACAAAGCTCATTGGCTCGTTAATGGATTATTTTTTTTGGAATAATTTTCCCAATCATTTCCCAAACCAAATCAGCTTCAAAGCCTTTGCCAAGGGCATATCTGGCTAGTTTTTGCTTTAAAATCAAAGGCTGTTTTTCGGTGCGAAGTTCATGCTTTTTCTTTTCAAGAATCTCCTTCAAAGTATTGATGTAATCCTCATCTTCGATTTCAGCCATGCCTACTTTTATGCAATATTCTGACAGTTTTCGGGCTTTGAGTTCGTATTTTATTTTTTGTCTTCCCCATTGTTTTACTCTAAATTTGCTACCCGCAAAAATCTTAGCGAAACGTTCTTCGTTTAAAAAATTATCTTCTATCAAATATACAATTATTTCCTCGGCTTCATCACCCCAAACCTCCCATTTTTGCAAACGCTCACGCACTTCTGCGTGCGTTCGCTCTTGATACGCACAGAAGTTGGCTGCTTTAACGAGTATGTCACGACGAGTTATCAATTATCAATAAACAATTATCAATTCTACACTCAGAACTCTACACTCAGAACTCTATAACGTTTGCATCGAACTTAGTTTTTTGTAGAAACCCTCTTCGATTTTTAAAAGTTCGTCGTGCGTGCCACGCTCAATGATTTGTCCTTGATGAATAACCAGAATTTGGTCTGCACTCTGAATCGTGCTTAGGCGATGGGCAATTACCAAAGTCGTGCGATTTTTCATCAAATTAATAAGGGCTTCTTGCACCAATTTTTCTGATTCTGTATCGAGAGCAGAGGTTGCTTCGTCAAGAATCAATATCGGTGGGTTTTGCAAAATGGCTCTTGCAATCGACAAACGTTGGCGTTGGCCACCAGAAAGTTTTGTACCTCTATCGCCAATAACTGTCTGATAGTCAGATACTTGTTGCATAATAAAATCATGAGCATTCGCAATTTTAGCGGCTGCCATTACTTCTTCCAAACTTACGTTTTCGCCAAAAGCAATATTATTAAAAATCGTATCATTGAATAAAACTGCTTCTTGCGTAACGATTCCCATGAGTTTGCGAAGCGAATGTTGTGAAACATCTCTCATGTCAACACCATCAATCGTAATTTGTCCAGAATTTGGGTCGTAAAATCTCGGAATCAAATCTGCAATCGTTGATTTTCCACCACCAGATGAACCAACCAACGCAATGGTTTTTCCTTTTTGGAGCGTAAAATTAATGTTTTTCAAAACCTCAACATCGCCTTCATAAGAGAAACCAACGTTTTGTACTTCAATGCTATTATCAAAATTCATTATTTGAATTGCATTTAATTTGTCTTCTATAAGTGTTTGATTATCAATTAATTCTAAGATTCTTTCGCCCGAAGCTAAGCCTCTTTGTGCCGAACTAAAAGCATTTGAAATATCTTTGGCCGGACGCATCACCTGCGAAAAAATAACGATATAACTGATGAATTCGGAAGCGGTCAACTCAGATTTGCCATCAAAAATCAATGAACCTCCATAAAGCAAAATGCCGATGACGACAAAAACGCCCATGATTTCGGAAAAAGGTGAAGACATTTCTCGACGAGAAGCCAATCCAAAAATTGCATTTTTATAACCTTGATTTTCAGCACGAAATTTTTCGGCAATAAACTTTTCTGCAACAAAGCCTTTCACTACACGCATTCCTCCAAAGGCTTCGTCCATTAAGCTAATCAGATTGCTGAGGCGTTGTTGGCCTTCGCCCGCATCAAGTCTCATACGTTTCACGAGCGTAGAAATAAAAATACCTGAAATCGGAATCACCAACAAAGCAAAAAATGTCAGATTCCAAGAAATATAAAAAAGTGAAGCAATGTAAAATATAAACAGGAAAACCTCTTTGGTTGCCGCTGAAAAAGTATTGGCAATCGAGTTTTCGACTTCCTGTACATCGGTTACGATGCGAGAAATGAGATTCCCTTTGCGTTCGTTGCTGAAAAATCCGAGATGAAGATTAATTGAATTGTCAAAAACCGCTTGTCGGAGATTTGATACCATATTGGCTTTGAATTTTTCCAAAAGTCTGATACTCACATACTTAAATATATTGGCCAACAAAACCGAAACCGCAATAACTCCACAAACAAACTGCAATGCTCCGAATTTTCCGTGTTGAGTCAAAAAGTGACCGAAATAAAAATTAAACTGGTTTTTTATGTCGAAAATTGATGTAGGTTTTGCTACTTCTTCAAAGGCGATTTTATCGAATAAAACATCTAAAAGAGGCATCAAAAGTGTAAAATTTAGAACACCAAATAGACTTGCCAAAATAGAAGTAATGACAAATGGCACAATAAAACCACCAAGAGGCTTGGCATAAGAAAGTAATCGAAAGTAGTTTTTCAATTGCGTAATTCAGAAAATGTTGGGGTACAAAGTTCGGAAAGATGTTAGAAATAGAACTATTAAAACATATATTTTTTGAAGAATCGAAAAAAATATTAAACATAAGCAAACCACACGCTGTTATTGATTTATTATAAACTATTTAAAGTTTTTTTATTTATGAAAAGAATTTTGACATTTGCCATTCTATTGGCTGGAATTACTCTTGCTTCATGCAAGAAAGATGAAGTTGTATCATCTGATGTGGCTTTTATGGCAATGCTTTCGGGTGCTGAAGAAGTACCAGCAGTAACAACGACTGCTTCAGGAATGTTGGATGGTGTTTTTAATAAAGATACCAAAATATTGACTTATACTATTACCTATTCGGGAATTACTCCAACGGCTTGGCACATTCACAAAGCAGCAAAAGGTGCAATTGGTGGTGTTGTTTTTAATTTTGGAACATCTTTTTCTTCACCATTCAAAAGTGCTACGGTAGCATTAACGGCTGACCAGGAAACTGATTTGATGGCTGGAAATTATTATGTAAATATGCACTCAGCGAAATCGGCATCTGGCGAAATTCGTGGTCAATTATTAAAGAAATAATTTTTGTAATTAGTAATAAAAAGCTACAAGTTTTCTGAAAGACCTTGTAGCTTTTTTTTTTAAACCGTCATTCGTTTCCAACGTCCTCTTCGGAATACGAAAATCGCCACAACTGCCAGAATTGACTCACTAATGGCTATTGACCAAAATACGCCCGAAGGCCCCCAATCGAGTGTTTTTGCCAAGAAATAGGCTAGAGGAATTTCAAGCAGCCAAAAACAAACAAAATTTATAATTGTTGGTGAAAGTGTATCTCCCGCACCATTCAATGATTGCCCAATAACCATTCCGTAGCCAAAGAAAATATAGCCCAAACATACGATTTGTAAGCATAAAACGCCATTGGCGACTACAATTGGATCATTACTGAAAATTTCAACAAAGTTTTTGGCAAAAAAAGCAAATATTAGTCCAACCAGAAGTAGAAAAATCATATTGTAGAAAGCTGTTCGCCAAACCGAGGTTTCAGCACGTTCAGGTTTTCCAGCACCAAGATTTTGTCCAACTAAAGTTGCAGCGGCATTCGACATTCCCCACGAAGGTAAAATCGTGAAAATAATAATACGAATCGCAATTGTATAGCCCGCCACTACCTCACTTCCGAAAGTTGAAAGAATACGAGTCAAGAAAATCCAACTGGCCGACTGAATCAAGAATTGTCCGGTTCCGCCCGCTGCTACACTAAGTAAATTTTTGATAACTTCTTTATTTGGTACAAATTGTTTGGCAAGAATTTGAATATTGCCATTTCCGCCATAAAGTGCGTATAATTGATACAAAACGCCAATAGTTCGACCAACAGTTGTAGCAATTGCGGCACCTTCAACTCCAAAACCCATTATCGGAATCAATATAAAATCCATGATAATATTGATTAAGTTTGCCAATAAAATCGAACGCATGGCAGTTGAGGCATCGCCTGCACCACGCAAAGCACCGCTCAAAGTATAAAGCAAAACGATTGAAGGACTACTCGCAAAAATAATACGAGTAAAACTTGAGCCTTTTTCAATCAAATGTTCGCTTCCACCCATTAATCTAAGAATATCTTCGGCAAAAACAAAGCCCAGTATGCCAACCGAAATACCTAAAACCAACGAAATCATAATGACTTGAGCTACTGCCAAACCGCCACCAATTTTGTTGCCTTCGCCTATTCGACGAGCCACAATTGCAGTAGCGGCAGCACTCAAACCGATGGCTAATGAGTAAATTAAAGTTAGTACCGATTCGGTCAAACCAACGGTTGCAACGCCTTCCGTACCTATATAGCGAGCCACAAAAAACGCATCAACGACCGCAAAAAGCGACTCGCCAATCATCTCCAAAATCATGGGCACTGAAAGCAGAAAAATCGCACGATTAATGCTAATATCGGTATAGCTTTGTTCTTCGCCACGAATGGCATGCATGAATAATTGTAAAATTTTTCGCATGAGAAAAATATCATTCTGAAAAGTTCAGATTAAAAAAAAGAAATAAAGTAAATCTTAAATACCGAGAATTACAGAAATAACCTCGTATGAGAGAAATAAGAAGAAAATAGTTTGTATTGTAAAAACTCACCTAAGAAAATCATGGGCTAATGTAGATTTTACGTAACAAAAGTAGAAATTTGTTTTTTAGCAAAAAATATTTGATGAATAAATTTCAAAGTTACGCCCGAATTATCCCACGACCCAGTAATTCCCAAAAACATTTGGCCGTAGCTGAAATATCTATACTGGCATCGTGAGCGTCGCTGAATTTTTGATTAAATAATTTATAGTGTAGTTCCTCTAGTTTTGGCCATTTGTATCCGTTTTTGCCCGAAATTCGACAAAAATTTACTATATCTTTGTTTTTCATCGTACAAAAACTTCGCTTGGTCAAAATCGGTTTTGTATCAAATTCTTTTCTAACAAACTCTGCTCCGACAATATTTCTATCAAAATCAAAATTATGGGCAATCATAATGGCTGACTCCGTGATTGCGTCGGCAAAAATATCCAAGACTTGTGTCAAATCCTTTCCTTCGTTTTGAGCTTTTTCGTTTGTTATTCGGTGAATGAGCGTTGCATCTCGTGGAATCGAAAAACCTTCGGGTTTGATGATGTAATTGTGATTGGCAGCGAGTGTACCATCTTCATAATATTCAATAAAAGCCAATTGCACCAATCGAGGCCAGTTATTTACTTGCGTGATTGGTGCATTGTAGCACTGTGGTAATCCAGTAGTTTCGGTATCGAAAAAGAGGATTTTTCGCATTATATTAAGACTTTCGGCTGTCAGCAATCGGCTGTCAGTATTTTGGTAAATTATAAATTCAAATCTGAAAGCCGACTGCCGAAAGCCGACTGCTGTAAATTACTCTTTCTTGCTATTAAACCAATAATAAATAGGAATTCCGATAGCAACAATTCCAAGGCCTGGGTATGTAAATTGAGGTTTTTCTTTTACTAAAATCAAAACAATGATTGAAGCAACAATTACATAAATCATAGGGATAATCGGATAACCTGGAGCTTTGATTGGACGCTCGGCATCGGGCATTTTTTTGCGTAAAATAAAGATGCCATAAATAGTAAAGGCATAGAACAGAATCACAACACCCATCAGATAATCAAGCAAATCGCCGTATTTCCCTGTCAGACAAAGGAAAGATGCCCAAAAACACTGCCACCAAAGAGCATTTTGCGGTACGCCAGCTTCGCTTAATTTACCAAAACTTTTGAAGAATAAACCATCTTTTGCCATAGTATAATAAACCCTCGAGCCAGACAAAATCAGTCCATTATTACAGCCAAAAGTCGAAATCATAATCAAAATTGCTACAATTACTGAAAATCCTTGTCCACCAATAAGCTGAGCGGCAGCAGCTGCAACTCTATCTTCTGATGCAAACTGAATACCTCGGCTCATTACGTCAGCACCATTTGGGTCGCCTTTCAGAGGTAAAATGCAGAGATAAGCAATATTCATCAAAATATACAAAGCCGTTACCAAAAATGTCCCGATAATCAAACCTCTCGGAATCGTTTTTTCTGCATTTACAACCTCATCACCAGCGAAAGTAAGACCGTTCCAAGCATCACTCGAAAATAAAGTTCCAACTTGCGTTACACCAATCGCCAAGATAATTCCGAAACCCGTAATGCCTGTTACAATCCACTGTCCATCAACTTTGGTAGTACTTGAAGCATCAAAAATATTTGAAAAATTTTGAGAAATTACCTCAGCGTTCGCACCCAAAATAAAGGCCAAAATAATGAGCATAGCAATCGCTCCGAGTTTGGTTGTGCTAAAGATGTTTTGAATGATTTTGCCTTCTTTTACGCCGCGAGTGTTGGCGTAAGTAAGCAAAACGATACTTAAAATAGCGAGTAAACGCTGCGAAGTGAGTTTGAAACTCGTATCGCCAATGCTAAAAAACTCATGTTTATCACTGATAAAATCTGGGAAAAGTACACCAGCATATTTAGCAAAAGCTACCGCCACAGCAGCAATCGTACCAGTCTGAATTACGGCAAAAAACGACCAGCCGTAAAGAAAACCTGTAAGTTTGCCATAGGCTTTTTGTAAAAAAACATATTGTCCGCCTGCTTGCGGAAACATGGCAGTAAGTTCACCGTAGCACAATGCACCGACCATTGTAAGTACGCCTGCCAATAGCCAAGATGCTAATAACCAGCCAGTTGAGCCAACTTGTCGAGCCACATCGGCACTAACAATAAAAATTCCTGAGCCGATCATCGAACCAGATACGAGCATCACAGCATCGTATAGTTTGATTTCTTTTTTAAAATTTGCCAAAATAGTAAGAAGGTAAGGGTTTATTAATGAAAATTTTACTCAAATATATTGCTTAACTCTAATTCAAATCCTTGAATGATTTCTGATTTCAGAACTTCGTTTTTCTGAATATTTTTCTGCAAGCGGAGTTCATTTTCTATTTGTTTATAGTGTCAATGTTTGTTTTTCTACATTTATCAACCAATATTCTTTCACACCTGTGCTTTCGTATATGTGCTTCTTATAAGATATCTCACTATTGTCGTTTGAGGGCGACAGAATTTCTATAAGCAAATCGGGCGAGCCTTCAATTTTATTTTCACCTGTTATACTGAGTCTTTCTTTGGATATAAATAATAAGTCAGGTTGGAATGTGTCGTGTTCCGTGAAAATTACGTCCATTGGTGCAGGGAATATTTCACCAAGATTATTAGCAATAACACAAGCAGCAAGAAAATAACTTAAACGAATGCTAATGCGTTGATGCGAAGGTTTAGGAGATGCCAAAAAATAAATTTGACCATTGAGCAATTCATAATTTCCACTGTCGGGTGGCGTTAGTTTTAAGTAGTCTTCATATGTAAGTAGTTTGGGTTGAGGAATTTTCTTCTCAACTTTCTTTCCCCCAAGTCTGTATCTCGAATGTGTTGCTATTGCATTCATTATCAATGAATTAAATTTTTTTTGAAATACTTTTGTTTTTTGCCTGCTCACTAAATTTACTTCTTCGCCAATTTGCTATGGCTATATCCATAAGAAAAATAAATCACCAAACCAATGCTCATCCAAATAATAAACATTCGCCAGTTTGTCCAGCCGAGTTCGGTCATTAAATAAAGATTAGTTAAAATTCCGAAGATGGGAAGGAGCGAAAAATTATATTTAAAACTCATCACCGATAAAGCTAACCAAACTGCCCAAAATACAAAAAGTAGCGGTTTTTCTTCTATATGCTGCATTACGTTTTCTTCCAAATATGTAAAATACAATGCACAAATCATCAAGATTCCACACAAATATTTGGCGTTGATGTAAGGAATTTTGAATTTGGCATCTTTGCTCATGCCTTTTGTATCAAGATAAAGCACTCCAGCACAAACCAAAATAAAGGCAAAAAATGTACCCACGCTCGTGAGGTCAACAAAGAAACTCATTTTGAAAAATAGCGAAGGAACTGCTACCAAAATACCGGTGACGATTGTTGCAAAACCTGGTGTTTTAAATTTTGGATGAATTTCGCCAAATTTTTTCCCTAACAAACCATCACGACTCATGGTCATCCAGATACGTGGCTGCCCGATTTGATAAGCCAATAAGGCACTTGTAATTGCCACAACCGCACTCACCGAAATAATTCCTGCAACGGCATCAAAACCTACATTTTTAAATACATAAGCCAATGGATCAGCCACATTCAATTCTTTATAATTCACCATTCCAGTAAGCACCAACGAAATTAAAATATACAAAACAGTACAAATTATCAAACACAAAATCATCGCTCTTGGCAAATCTCTTTGTGGATTTTTGGCTTCCTCGGCAGTTGTCGAAATCGAATCAAAACCAATAAAAGCAAAGAAAACCGCGGCAACTCCGCTCAAAACGCCTTCAAGGCCATTAGGTGCAAAAGGCGACCAATTAGTTGGTTTTACGAAGAAAACTCCGGCTACAATTACTAAAAGTATGACAAGAAGTTTCAAACCAACCAAAAAATTGCTGGCATTGCGAGATTCTTTTATTCCGATATAACAAAGTGCTGTAATCAAGACTGTAATCATTCCTGCAGGAAGATTAAAAATGACTTTCAAAAAACCAAAACTTGGAGCATTTTGATAGCCTACTGCAAGGCGTTTTGTACCTTCATTGATTTCTGTACCGCCTGCTTGTACGCTTTCAAAAGCTTCTTTAGCGGTTGTGTAATCAATGGCGAGCCAAGTCGGAAAGTGTATGCCGAAACCTTCGAGCATTGAAGTAAAATAACTTGACCACGAAATAGCAACTACCATATTAGACACCGCATATTCGAGAATCAAAGCCCAACCGATAATCCATGCGAGCATTTCGCCAAAAGATACATAAGCGTAAGTATAAGCACTTCCGCTCACAGGAACCATTGAAGCAAATTGGGCGTAACTCAAAGCCGTAAACACACAGGCGATTGCCACAAAAACAAAAAGAAGCGAAACCGCAGGCCCACCATTAAAACTCGCTAAGCCAATTGTACTAAAAATACCAGCACCAATAATGGCAGCGATACCAAGTAATGTTAAATCTCTGACTCCCAATACCTTAGCCAACGAATTACCGTCTTCTCGGTTTTCTGTTTCTCTAATCGCTTGTTTTACATCTTTTCTCCTAAAAAGTGAATTACTCATATAATTTTTAATAAGTTTTGGTTTAGTATTGCTGATTTCTTTTCAAAACTATTAAAAAAACAGCAAGAATGGTGTTTTGTTAAGTAATTATTTATTGAATGAAGTCCTACTTTCGTTTATAAGGTTTTTGTTTTAAGAGTATACGTGCTTTTTAAATTTTAACTTGTCTATACAAGCAATGTCTTTTATATTTGTATAAAGCAAATATAAAAGCTATAATATGAGCTATTCTATCTACCAAATCGCAAAGATGATTGACCACTCTTTGCTACATCCAACAATGACTGACGCCGACTTGATAGCGGGCTGCGAACTGGCAAAATATTATGATGTAGCAACTGTTTGTATAAAACCTTATTTTGTGAAACAAGTGGCTGAGTTGCTAAAAGGTTCAGATGTAAAAGTTTGTACAGTCGTTGGTTTTCCGCACGGTAGCAACACTATTCAACAAAAAGTGTCCGAAACCCGTCAAGCTTGCAAAGATGGAGCAACCGAGATAGATATGGTGGTCAATGTCGGTAAAGTTTTGTCGGAGGATTGGCGATATGTCAAGAAAGAAATCAATGCTATTTTGAAAGAAAGCCATAAATATGGAGCTATTTTGAAAGTGATTTTTGAAAATGATTTTCTGCCAAAAGATAAGCTCAAAATAAAACTCTGCAAGATTTGTAGCATTTTAGGCGTAGAATTTGTAAAAACATCTACTGGTTATGGCTATGTAAAACAACCTAATGGCGACTATAATTATAAAGGAGCAACCGAGCATGATTTGCTTTTGATGCGAAAATATTCATCCGAAAAAGTTCAAATAAAAGCAGCAGGTGGCGTGCGAACACTCGACGGTTTATTGAAAGTGATGGAATTGGGCGTAACTCGCCTCGGAGCTACGGCCACCGCCACAATTATAGAAGATGCCAAGAAACGTTTAGGTTTAGATGCCAAAGACGTAGTGGCTACAACTGCAGGTTACTGAACAATTTACAATATAATTTGTAGATGCTTATTTATTGTTTTGTGGACAAAAAATGATACTTTTTTGACTATTTTTTGTCAGTAGATATTATTTATAAAAAAAACATTTAATATATTTGCCTGAATACTGATTTTTAGTTTCTTTTGTGGATAATAATTTTTTTTTATTTAAATTTGTATTAAAGATATATATGATTTCATTGATCTCATGAAGAGTTTGAGTACCCCGATTTATCGGGTTTATTCATCATAGGTTAAAGTATTTTCGTCTTGGAAAGGCATTTGGGATTCCTAAATGCCTTTTTTCATAAATAATTTTTAAAGAATCCTTTGAAAATATTCTATTAACTTTTGGTGGCTTTTACGAGTTTATTAGATTAATTTGCTTTCAGAATTTCTAAATCGTTTTTGATATCGCCACCTGCAAAACCTACTTTATGAAAATACCCATTTATCGACAAATTAAAGCAAGTTTAAAATAAAAAATCACTTCGGGAGTTTATAAAAGGGCGGATTATTGCCTTCCGAAAACGAATTTTGTTCAGAATTTAATGCCACTCGCCTTACGGTTCGTCAAGCATTAAATGAACTCCTTCGTGAAGGCTATATTACGCGTTAGCACGGAAAGGGAAGCACAGTTTCAGCAAGCAGAAAATCGTTAGGCTTACTTTCATTTAAAGGCAGAGCCGAAGTAGGCGTGGCAAGTGATATACACGGGAAAACCTTGGTTTTGAAAGGTACAGTAATAAACAAATTAGAAGATATTGCTTTCAAACCGTTGATTGATAATGAAAAAAACGAAGAATTTATATTTTTTAAACGATTACGTTTGGTAGAAGAATCACCCGTGAATTACGAGCATATATACATATCGAACGGAAATTTGCCAAATTTTATCAAAGAACCATTGCTTGAAGGTTCACTTTTTCGCACTTTGATTATCAAATATCAAATAGATGTGCATAGCATGATTCACGAAGTTAGAGCCGTAACCGCTGATAAATAAACATCGAATTTGATTAAAATTAAGCAAAAATAGCCTGTTTTGCATCTTTTAAGAAAATACAAAACTTCGATGGATGGTTTTTCTGTATAGTTCTATATATTGCAACACAGAAAAATTCGCCATAAGCAGTTTTAACTAAAAATATCTTACTATTTTTGGGACGAAATCCTTATTTTTTAATTAAATACCCCCCTTTGCCTCAAACCATGAAAAAAATCAAAGTTGCCGTTGTTGGCACAGGTTTTATCGGGCCAGCTCATATTGAAGCCCTCCGCCGTTTACCAAATATTCAAGTATTAGGACTTTGTGAAGCAAACATTGATTTAGCCAGAGAAAAAGCAAATACTTTGGGAATCGAAAGTGCGTATATCTTTGAAGATTTATTACTCGATTCAGAAATTGATTGTGTACACATTTGTACGCCAAATTTCTTGCATTATTCTCAGTCTAAGGCCGTTTTGTTGGCAGGAAAACACGTTGTTTGCGAAAAACCTTTGGCAACCAAAATCGAAGACGCCGAAGAATTGGTGAAATTGGCCGCCGAAACAGGTTTAGTAAATGCCGTTCACTTCAATTTGAGATATTATCCGTTGGTTCGTCAGATGCGAACTATGCGTGAAAAAGGCGATTTAGGTGAAATCTATTCTATCATGGGTAGCTATTTGCAAGATTGGCTTTTCTATCAAACAGATTATAACTGGCGTTTAGAACCAGATAAATCGGGTGATTCGAGAGCAATTGCCGATATTGGTTCTCACCTTTTAGATGTAACTGAATATATTACGGGAATGAAAATTACGGAAGTAATGGCCGATTTTAATACTGTACATAAAACTCGTTTGAAGCCATTGAAAGCCATCGAAACTTATTCAGGTAAAATGCATGAGCCATCTGATTATCAGGAAGTTCCGATTAATACGGAAGACCACGCAAGTGTGCTTTTGAGATTCGATAACGGTGCGAAAGGAAGCGTAACAGTAAGTCAAGTTTCGGCTGGACGCAAAAATCGTTTGAACTTAGAGATTTCGGGTTCAGTAGCGAATTTTGAGTGGTGTTCAGAAAAACCAAATGAAATGTGGGTAGGAAAACGTGAAACGGCAAACCAACATTTGATGAAAGACCCTTCGCTGTTTTATCCTGAAGCACAAAGCCTTGTAAGTTTCCCAGGTGGACATAACGAAGGTTTCCCAGATACATCAAAGCAATTATTCAAGGAAGTTTATGCGGCAGTTGCAGCAGGAAAACAACCTGAAAATC
Source organism: Emticicia agri (assembly GCA_945860265.1). Lineage (GTDB taxonomy): Bacteria > Bacteroidota > Bacteroidia > Cytophagales > Spirosomataceae > Emticicia > Emticicia agri_A. Next base: position 42,891 of record CAMAQF010000022.1, read on the forward strand.
CAACCTACCCAACATTCGCCGATGGTTTGCGTGAATTGTTGATTTGCGAAAGAATCATCGAAAGTCACCGCAAGCAAGCTTGGATTACTGTTTGATAGTTTTTGAGATAGATTTATATAAAAAGCGAGCTATTCTGAGGAATAGCTCGCTTTTTTGATTCGTATAAAAAATACTTATTGATTTTTATTCAACTTAATTATTTCCTAAAACCTTATTTTTTTGATATTCAAATTCTTCTTTAGTTAATATTCCATCAACTAATAGTTTCTTCAGCTTAATAAGCTCATCAGCTACACTAATCTGTTGTTGTGAGACAATTACCTGTTTCGTAAAATCATTTTTGGCTTTCTTAAATTGTTCTGGAAGCACTAACTCATTACTTATTAAAGCATTTTCAACATCTATTTCATAGTTGACAAGTGCGTTTCGTAACTTAATTTTTGCATAACAAACATATCCATGTTCAGGATCTCCTCGCATGGATAGTTCATTCACTGTATAATTTAAACCAGATTCTCTTCTCGGGAAAGCATTTGCTGAATTGGCTAAATTATTATATCCTTTTGGTGAATAATACCTAAAAAGGCTGTTTGCATTTATCCTTATGTATTTGAAGTCTCCATCATTAGTTGAACCACTCCCTATTTTAACTATATCTCCTTTTCTTATTTTATATCCATATGAAGTAAAAAGAGTGTCTCCATATATATATGGTGGTATTTTTTCACCCGTGAATAAAATAATACTTGTATTGTTCTTTCTTTCTAAACTATCAATAATATTAAAGGCATCATTTAATTCTTTTTCGCTCGAAACTAAGTTGATTATAGAGTTCTTTTCTAATATTTTTCCGTCACTGTAGATAATTTTCTTAATCTGATTTTTATGATGATTAGTAATTATCTTAGGAATTATATTGGTTAATACACTATCTTTTGTAAACACAAGTAATGTTACTGGGTATGAACTACCACTTCTTAAAGTTACGTTAGCTAACTGACAATAAGCGGGTATTTGACTTATTATCATCATGAGTACAAATATTATTTTTTTGTTCATTTCGATACTTTAATTTATTGTTTGTAATGCAATAACGTTATAAATATAAATTGTAACAATGATTTTATTGGAAAAATTGATCGAAAGTGTAATTTTTCAATGCTTTATACTCAAAAAAGCGAACCATTCTCCGAACAGTTCGCTTTCTACTCACAAAGAATATATCTTAGTGCAAGAAATGTCTTACGCCAGTCATGACCATCGAAAGACCGTTTGCATTACAATAATCAATCGATTCTTTATCACGAATTGAGCCTCCAGGTTGCACAACCGTTGTGATACCTGCGTGGTGAGCAATCTCCACACAATCAGCAAATGGGAAGAACGCTTCCGAAGCCATTGCTGCTCCGTTAAGGTCAAAACCAAAGGTTTTAGCTTTGTCGATGGCTTGTTTCAAGGCATCAACACGGGAGGTTTGTCCAACACCACAAGCCAACATTTGTCCGTCCTTTGCCAACACTACATTATTAGATTTTAAGTGTTTGCAAATCTTTAATGCAAATTCTAAAGCCTTAATTTCACTTTCGCTTGGGGCTTTTTCGGTTGCTACCGTGAAGTTTTCAGCAGTTTCAATCGAATTATCTTTATCTTGTTCCAAAACGCCATTTAATAGTGTTTTGAATTGCTTTTTGATAACCTCAACTGGCTTTCTGATTAATAAACGACGGTCTTTTTTCTTTTTTAAGATATCTGAAGCATCAGCATCGAAACTTGGGGCGATTAAAATCTCAAAGAAAAGTTTGTGCAATTCTTCAGCAGTTGCCAAATCTACATTAGCATTGGTGATGATTACACCACCAAAAGCCGAAACAGGGTCGCAAGCCAAAGCGTTTACGTAGGCTTCTTTTGCAGTTGGGGCAGTTGCTACGCCGCAAGCATTATTATGCTTCACAATTACGAATGAGGTTTCGGTAAATTCATCCATCAAACGCACGCATGATTCTACGTCCATTAGATTGTTATATGATAATTCTTTACCATGAATTTGCTCAAACATTGCATCTAAATCACCGTAGAAGGTAGCAGCTTGATGCGGGTTTTCTCCGTAACGAAGCACTTTTTTCGACAATAAATCAAAGCTTTGAGTGGATTGATAAATGTCATCAGCAAAGTAATTATTAATAGCTGTATCGTAGCTCGAACTCATTTGAAAACCCTCTTTCGCATATCTACGGCGGTCTGAAAGCTCAGTCGAACAATCTTTTTCCTTTAAAATTTCAAAAATATCATCATATTGTTCACGAGACGAAACTATCAATACATCATTGAAATTTTTGGCTGCCCCACGAATCAGCGAAATACCACCAATGTCGATTTTTTCAATAATATCATCTTCATTGGCTCCTGAAGCAACAGTTTCTGTAAAAGGATACAAATCAACAATCACCAAGTCGATTGAAGGAATCTCAAATTGAGCGGCAGTTTGTACGTCAGTTTCATTATCACGGCGGTAAAGAATTCCTCCAAAAATCTTTGGATGAAGTGTTTTTACACGCCCACCAAAAATTGAAGGGTAGCTTGTTAAATCTTCAACGGCTGTAACAGGAATGTCCAAATCCTCAATAAATTTTTGTGTTCCACCAGTTGAAAAAATATGAACATCGTGTTCGTGCAGCAATTGTACGATTTTATCTAAACCGTCTTTGTAATAAACCGAAATAAGTGCCGATTTGATTTTCTTGGTCATTTTGGAATGATTTTTGCATTATTACTAATATATATATGTTTAATGCTCGTTACAAGTTTTGATTGACGAGCCATAAATATTTAAAATGCAAATTTAATGCTTTTTCTTGATAAGATGGTTAAAGCTCTTAAAACATAAAAAAAATAGCAATAAATGATAAAATAGTGTGTATTTTTCGCTATTTACATGCTGTTTTGTATGAACAGAATTTGTGTAGAATCTCAAAATAATACAAATTTGAGAAATCTTAATTTGGGGCTTAGATATAAAGATTATCAAGATTTGTGAAACCATACGAAGGTAAATACCAATATGATTTTCCTCAATTATCAAATTGCATATTAATGAAGAAAGAATATGAACATTTTCTCCTTTTTTCAAAGCTTGAAAACTTCGAAAACCATTCAGAAGATTTTCAATTAAATATTATTGAAATCACAAAAATTCCTAAATTCGATGAGTTTTAATGTTATGAATCAGTAAAGGTGTATTCGCAGTGTGATAAAAAAGACCCAACGCTTTTTCTTTTGAAATCATTAAAAAAAGCCCATAAAAATCGTAAAAATTTGAAACTTGGATAAATATGCGGGTAAAATTAAACACTTTTGCACAAATTGCTCTATTAGATACGTGGTTTCCAAGCTACTTCTTCGCTGTTTAACTCCTGAGTCATTTTTCGTGAAAGTACAAAAAGATAATCCGAAAGACGATTTAAGTATTTTATAATCAATAAATTAACCTCTTCTTCGTGTGAAAGTCGAATACTTAAACGCTCTGCTCGACGACAAACCGTGCGTGCAATGTGCGTATAAGAAACCGATTGATGTCCACCCGGCAAAACAAATGCTCTTAATGGCGGAATTTCGGCATCCATTAAATCCATTTGTTTTTCGAGCAACTCAATATCTTCATCTAAAAGGTCTGGAATCTTTTTTCTTCGCACTTGTTCTGTCTCAGATGCCAAATCAGAGCCAATCGTAAATAAGCGGTCTTGAATTTCCTTCAAAATATCCTTTCTAGATTCATTAATTGTTTGGTCACGCACCAAGCCAATCCACGAATTTAGTTCATCAACTGTTCCATAAGTTTCGATTTTCAAATCTGCTTTACTGATTCGGGTGCCGCCAACTAACGAAGTCGTGCCAGAATCACCTGTTTTTGTGTATATTTTCATTTTTTACTTTATTAAGCTTTTCCACATTTTAAAAGTACGCTAAAGCTATTTTTTTATTAAAGACATTATCACAAAGCTACAACTCCTGTTTATCGAAATTAGTTTTTTCAATAAAAAACTAATTCTCTCGAATCTCTGCCCTAACTTTGCATTTGAAAACAATCGTCTAAAACATTGGGTTCGTAAATTAGAAAAAACATTCTACAATCTTAATTCTTAATCGCACGGGCGACCCCGTCTACATTTATAAAATGTCAATATCAAACGTATTTTTTAATTTTTGGCGTAAAGCCTCAATGCCTCTTTTGGTAGTGGCACTCATGTTATGTTATTTCACAATGCCCGATAATGCTGCTGTTCACCATGACGAAAAAGGTAATCCTGATGGCTTTATTGACAAGCAAACTTTCTTTTATTTTACATTCGCAATTGTCATTGTTTTCAATTTCCTATTGAATTTACTCAAAACACAAGTGTTGAAAATTGATTTTGCGAAAGTAAATCCATTAAGCATTTGGGCTAAAAATCCTACAAAATTGAGTGGTTTGATTGAAGGTTGGTTCAACGCTTTTGTGGCTACCACCAATACATTCATCGCATTTGTATTGATTGGATTACGCCGAATCAATGGCACAGTCGGGCAAAAACTTGACTTCGATTATAATTGGGTTTTGATTGTAGGTTTTGCTTTGTTGATTATCCTAATTTTCTTCTTGCCACTCAGATTACTTTTTTCAAACCCAAGCGAAGACTAATTATAGGACAGGTTTTTAACCTGTCAATCGTTGAAGAAAATGATTGAACTTGACTTAGAAAAATACAACTACGAACTTCCCGATAAGCGAATCGCACGTTTTCCTGTAGAACCACGAGATTCGTCTAAATTATTAATATATAAGGATTTACAGCTTTCGGAAGATGTTTTCAATAAGGTCAATTATCACCTTCCTGAAAATACATTCTTGGTTTTCAATAATACCAAAGTTATACCGGCACGTTTGTTTTTTCAGAAAGCAAATGGCGTAATTATCGAAGTTTTTTTATTGAGTCCCGTTGAGCCATCGAGCATAGTTTCTCAGGTAATGGAAACCACTGAAACTTGTACTTGGGCTTGTATGATTGGCAATAAGAAGCGATTCAAGGAAAAAGTTGTAGGAACATATAATATTGATGTAGGAACGTATCACATACGCCCAGAAAATATAAAATTAACAGCCGAATTAGTTGATTATGAAAAAAATTACGTAAAATTTTCGTGGAATAACTCAGATTTGACTTTTGCTGAAATTATTAGGTTTATTGGGCAAATTCCATTACCGCCCTATCTCAAACGAGAAACTGAGCAAAAAGACTACGATACCTATCAAACAGTATATTCAAAAAATGATGGAGCAGTGGCTGCACCAACCGCTGGGCTTCATTTTACCGAACAAGTTTTTGCTGATTTAGCCCAAAAAGGCATCAAGCAAGATTTCGTTACTCTACACGTAGGAGCAGGGACTTTTCAGCCTGTAAAGGTTCAGAACGTAGTAGAACATAAAATGCACTGCGAACAAATTGTTTTTGATAAATCGTTCATTATCAATTTATTAGAAAATGTTTTGTTCGTAATTCCTGTCGGAACAACCTCAATGCGTTCGCTCGAAAGTCTTTATTGGTTTGGTGTAAAATTGTTATTGGGTAAGCAGACTTTCTTTATCGAAAAACTTTCGCCCTATAATCAAACCGAAAGCTTCACGGCTGAACAATCACTGAAGGCAATCATTGATTATATGACCGAAAATAACCTTTCACAGCTCGTCGGCGAAACCGAAATTTTCATTTTTCCAAGCTACGAATTCAAAATCTGTAAAGGAATTATAACTAATTTTCATCAACCTGATTCGACCCTCATTTTACTTGTGGCGGCATTGGTAGGCGAAAATTGGAAGAAAATTTATGATTATGCCCTCGAAAATAATTTTCGTTTTCTAAGTTATGGTGATTCTTCGCTTTTGATTCCGTAATTTTGCAACTCAAAATTCGTTATCAAAGTGGTGTAAACTTTTAGTTCACATATTTATTTCTTAAAAATAGTGAACGCAAGGTCACTAAAACCAAAAGAGACAGGTTGAAAACCTGTCCTACAACACAAAAAATTTAAATGAAAAAAGCACTAACCATTATTTTAGTTTTTATAAGCATTCTTAGTTTTGCTCAAATTCGTCCAGCTACGCAATATGGTTTCAAAATTGGAATCAGCGATTCCAAAACAGCTATCATTAACAACCGTACAAATATTACTCCTAAACTAAAAAACAACATCAATGCAGGAGTATTTTTTCGTTGGAATCTGAAAAAAATAAGTGTCCAACCCGAGGCATATTTTCAGGCAAAAGGAGGAAGTTTTAAAGCAACAACCAATTTTGCTGAAACGGAAAATACCATTCTCCGTAATGACTATCAATATCTTACAGCTTCGGTGGTTTTGGGTTATGAAGTTGCCAAAAATATACATTTAGTAGTTGGTCCTGAATATGGTTACTCACTCAATTCAGGCTCAAAGCGGGGTCCTTATGCTCAAACTGACTTTAGCATAGCTGGTGGCATTCGTATAGATATGCTTGATGCTGCCCATTTATTCAGTTTGAATATAAGATACGTACATGGTCTAACAAATACCACTAATAAAACTTATAAGCTCGAGGATAAATCGGTGATTCCGCTCAATTTTCAAAACCGTACCTTACAAGTAGCGGCAAGTTTCAACTTCAGCGATTACTATCGTTGGGCGAAAAAAGATAAAATTATAAAGAAAAAATAAACCCCTAGCCCCTAAAGGGGTGTAAAAGATTATAACTTTTTTAGCTCTCCTTTAGGGCGGTTCTACGCTTCGACAAGGGGGTGATATATTATGAATTTCATCGAAGAATTACGTTGGAGAGGAATGTTGCAAGATGCCATGCCAGGCACCGAAGAACAACTTAATAAAGAAATGACGGCTGGGTATATAGGTTTTGATCCAACTGCAAAATCACTACATATTGGCAATTTAGCAACCATTATGTTGCTAAAACATTTTCAATTGGCGGGACATAAACCTTATGCTCTCGTAGGTGGAGCAACAGGAATGGTTGGTGACCCTTCTGGGAAATCGGCGGAGCGTCAGTTTTTATCAGAAGAAATTTTGAAAGCAAACCAAGACGGCATCAGAAATCAATTAGTAAAGTTTTTAGACTTTAATTGCGGGGCAAATTCGGCCGAAATGGTCAATAACTATGATTGGTTTAAAGAAATCGGCTTCTTAGAGTTTTTGCGTGAAGTAGGCAAATATCTGACTGTCAACTACATGATGTCGAAAGATTCGGTAAAAAATCGTTTAACGACTGGTATTTCGTTCACTGAGTTCTCGTACCAATTGCTGCAAGGTTACGATTTTTACTGGTTATACAAAAATAAAAATGTTCGTTTACAAATGGGCGGTTCTGATCAGTGGGGAAATATTACAACAGGTACAGAGCTGATTCGCAGAAAGGAGGCCACAGTGGATACTGCCACAGTGGATACTGCCACAGTGGATACTGCCACAGTGGATACTGCC
>CAMAQF010000023.1 GCA_945860265.1 Emticicia agri
TTCATACAATTTTTGTAGTTCTGACTTTTCAATAATAGGATTATTGGGGGTTAAATTTTCAGTAGTTGTATTACAGCTCGTTAAGCAACAAGCAAAAGCCGAAACTAATAGAATACTCATAATATGTTGGCGATTTTTCATATTAAAATTATGATTTATTGTTGAGACTCAATTTTAGGCAAAAGGTTACAATAAAATCATTTAAATTTTATTTGTGCATTAGTGTTTATTACAATAATAGTTGGACTTTGTGAGGTTTTTTTCACCCCACCCAACTCATCAAGTTCTGCACCCAAAACATTATTTTCATGGCATATTTCATGAAAGGAAGCAGAGATTGCTCTAAAGTACGACTATTATTATTGAGGTTTAAATCAAACAAAATCTTGTTTTTTGGGTCGATAGTTACTGAATTGATTGGCTTTTCAAACTTTAACACTTTAGAGTAATCTTCACCATTCCAACTGATTAATTCTTCTTTTCCGTCAATAAACTTGACCAATATTTCGGTTGGAATTATCATATCTCCCAGACGTTTGATGGTGCATTGATTTTGACTGATTTCGCTTACTTCGTAGTCACAATCGGGGGCTTTGTAGAGAGCTTGTTCAAAATACCAATCAAAGTTTTTGCCGAATTTGAAGTTTGTTCGTTTCGGTGCAATTTCGTTGACGATTGCCACAAAATCTTTTACTGCAGGATGCTTAAAACCCCATTTGATAAAGTAGGTTTGCATTACTTTGTCCATCGTCTCAATTCCAATAAGATTTTCGAGTGTTTGGAGCATCGTTGCAGTTTTCATGTAAGTCAATGTTCCATAAGTGCCTTTGGGGTATTCCCATGATTTTCGGAAAATCTCTGAAATCTTTATATTTTTCATACTTACATAGGCTATTCGAGGCGATTCCGAGTCATTGAGTTTGAAACCTAAGAGATTTATCATTGAGCCTTTACCGTAGGTAGCGTCCATGATTCGACCTTCGTAATATTGATTAAACCCTTCATCTAAAAACGATTCTTCAAACTCATTCGAGGCCAGCATTCCTTGAAAATACTGATGACCGAATTCATGAATCGTCACTACTTCGGGCGAATGAATTCCGCTTGGTAAGCCCCAAAAAGTTTCGCCACAAGTGATAAAAGTTGGGTATTCCATGCCTGATGAACCTGCAGCTTCGAGCGGTGGGTCAACCAATGTCAGTACAGAGTGCGGATACTTGCCAAGGTGTTTCTGAAAATATTCCAAAGCCGCAATTGCTGACTGAAAATAGCGTTCGGTACTGCCACTATGTTCGGGCTGCATGATTGCTTTTATTTTTACGTGCTTCCATTGGCGTTCGCTTACTTCAAATCGAGGCGAAATTGTCCATGCAAAATCGTGTACATCATCGGCTCGGTAGCTGATGGTTTTTGTATCGTCTTTGTTAGTTTTTTCTTTCTGAAAAACGCCACTTGCAGCCAAAACAAAGTTTTTGGGCACGGTCATATCAACTCGATATGTGCCAAAATCGGCATAAAACTCGCTTTCAGCATGAAACTGATGACAATTCCAAGCACCGCGTTTGGCATAACGCATACCAGCTGACTCATAAACTCCGATTTTTGGAAACCATTGTCCAACTAAATAAAAATCGCCTACATAACCAGTTCGAGCAAAAACTTTGGGTAGGCGAGCCTTGAAATTGATGTCGAGTGTGATGCTTTCGTTAGGTGCAAGTGGGCGAGTGAGAGAAACACTTATTGCTGTTTGGTCTTTGTCGTTGAGGTCGTCGGGTTGAATAAATTTGATTTTTGAAGTTAGATATTCACCATTACGCACTTTCATCGAAGTAATATCAATCCAACCAATATTTTCTCTGTTTTTCTTATCCATCATTTCTCCGCGAAGCTGTCCGCCCGACTCCTTCATAAAAGTCGAGTTTTTGTTTTTGAAGGCATTGAGGTACAAATGAAATTGTAATTCGGTTATGTGGTCAGTCGAAGTATTTGTCCATACAAGCGTTTCTTTGCCATCGAGACTATGTTTGATTGGGTCGAGTTTTACCGAAATATTATAGTTGGCAATACGATTACTCAAAGGTTTAGTGTGAGACACTGCATTCAGAAAAGAAAATAAGAATATAATAAACAGAATATGCTTTTTCATGGAATTTTATGATTTCGTTCATGCAATTTAGAAATTAAATATTATTTCTGACTAAAAATCCTTTCTTTTGCAGAAAAACAATAAGCGATGTTTTTGCACAAAACTAATTTTTTAATGCGGGCTTTATATCCCAATTTCGTTTGGAGAAAATCTGCCGAAGAAAAGAATATATATCTGACTTTTGATGACGGTCCAATACCCGATGTAACTGAGTTTGTGCTGGAAACCCTCGAAAAATATAATGCTCAAGCCACGTTTTTCTGTATTGGCGAAAACATTAGTAAAAACACTGCCATTTTTCAGAATATAATCAACAATGGGCATTCGGTGGGGAATCATACTTTTAATCATTTGCGTGGTTGGTCAACTGATGATGTTACTTATTTGCAAAATGTAGTCAAATGTCAAACCGAAATCGAGAGAAATAGCCATCACTCAAAGTTATTTCGTCCGCCATATGGGCGTATTAAACGTAAGCAAGCGAATAGCTTATTGACTGATTATGAAATAGTTATGTGGGATGTACTGAGTGGAGATTTTTCACAAGACTTATCGCCTGAGACTGTCTTGCATAAAATAATTAAACACACAGATGCTGGTTCAATTGTGCTTTTTCATGACAGTATCAAGGCAAATACAAACATGTCTTACTCACTGCCTAGATTTTTAGAACATTTCTCAAGCCAAGGATTTCAGTTCTCAAAACTTTAAATTGTTTTGTAAAAACTAAATATGTGAATGTATTAATAAACGAAGATTTCATGATTCGGTGATTGAACGCTTTATTTTGAAAAACCCAAAGATACAAGAATCAAAAGCGACTGAATTTTAAGAAAACATTTTTTGGTAACTTATGTAAAATCTAATACCCATTATTATCAAATTTTATACTGAAATTTGGACTTTAGTTACCAAGATATTGTGGGCGATTTTAAAAAAAGTGCTTCTACGATTAGCGATTGATTTAAGTCTACAGATAGAATAATCGAAAAAACCTATACGATGAATTATCCGAAAGTAAGTATCTTAGTAGCGGCTCGAAATGAGGAAGAAAATATTGCAGAGTTATTGCATTCGTTTACTCAACTGAGTTATCCTAAAGATAGGCTACAAATTCTTATCGGAGATGATGATTCGACTGATACAACGGCTGAGATTATTGAAGATTTTATGACCGAAAATATTTTTATTCAATATATTAAAATAAAAAAACAAATTGCTGACCTTAAAGGCAAAGCCAATGTTTTGGCACAATTGGCTCATAAGGCAACGGGTGAGCTTTTTTTCTTTACTGATGCTGATATTGAAGTGCCCAAAAATTGGATTGAAGCATTTGTAGTCGAAAGAAAAAATGAAGGTGTAATAGTTGGCTTGACACTTGTCAAAAACAAAAATTGGTTTGAAGCAAGTCAAGCAATAGAATGGCTTTTTACGCTGAAATTAATGAAAACTTTGGCTGATTACAAGATACAATCTACTGGAATGGGTAATAATATGATGGTTTCAGCGGAGGCTTATTGGGCGGTTGGTGGTTATGAAAAAATCGGTTTTTCCATAGTGGAAGATTATGCCATTTATAAGGCTATTATTGATAAAGGTTTTGCGTTTAAGCAATTATTCAAGCCCGAAGCATTGACACGCACAAAACCACCAAAAAAGTATTTTGAACAACGCAAACGCTGGGTTGCAGGAGGGTTTTCAACAGGTTCAATTCTGATTTTTCCTGCCTTAATTCAAGGTTTTTTATTGCCTATTTTGTTCATTATCAGTCTTTATTCTTGGAAAATCGTTTTATCAGTTTTTATCTTAAATTTTTTGGTAAACTTATTTCTTGGAGGTCAAATATTTAAAGTTCTCAATCAAAATCAATTACTAAAATATATTCCTGCCTACACGATTTATATGTATGTTTTTTGGTTTTTGCAGTTGATAGCTTATATTTTACCAACTAAATTAGTCTGGAAAGGGCGAGAATATTAGTTTTTCTCAAAAACAATAAGAAAATTGTGGCACGCCTTCAAGGTGTGCCACAAATGCTTTTTTATATTTCTACGTATATTCTAAGGAATAATCACTTTACTGATTACTTTTTCTGCACAAAGTTTATTGTAAGCTGCAATATCTTTTGAAATTAAATCATTCATTTCTGTTTTTAGAACATTCCATTGTGCATCGAGGGCGGCCAATTGCTTTTTCTGTCCGCTCGTAACTGTCGGAATGTTTGAATCAACTTCGCCTCTTACAAAAATATAATCAGCACTTAGCATATTCTTGAAATTGATAATATCATCGTTCGATTCGGCCTTGTTCTGCACTAATTTTTCTTCCCAAATTTTGATTTTTTTGACGATTGCATTTCCTTCATCTACCACTATTTTTAGCTCTGTTTTTGTAGTCAAAAGGCTACTTACTTCGCTAATTTGCTTAGAAATCTTACGCATTTTAGCGATTGATTCATGAATATCATTCACACTATTTTCGAGTGATTTGAGCGTATTTTCTTGGTCTTCGTATTCGGCAGAGCTTGCCTTAATGCGTGGGTCAGCGAGAATTTTTACAGAAACAGTTTTGGTCTGTTTTCCGTAGGTAAATTTAGCAGAATAGCTACCTGGTGACATCTTGCGACCATTATAGCTGCCTTCAATAAATACTTTTGGAATACCATTTATGGTTTCAGCTCGCATATCCCACACAAAACGATTCATACCTCCTTTTGTCAAAAGCGTTGGGTCGGGCGATGGCCCACCTGGGTAAACCTCAAATCCTTTTTCTTTTTTGCTACTGTAAGTTCTTACGATTTCTCCTTTTGAAGTACTTATTTCCAAAGTAAAGGCCATTGTAGTATCAGGTTTAGCAGGTAAACCATAGTAGAAAACTACACCAGTAGATGGATTTTCTCCAAATGTAGAACTATTTTCTTCGTCCTCTTCGCTCACTTTATCAAGTGAGCTACGACCCGACACTCGGTAAGCATCTTCAGGGGTGAAAACCGTCAAACTATCTTTTGATAATTCGCCTTTTAATTCTCTAATTGGAGCTAAATCATCTAAAATCCAAAACGAGCGACCTTGAGTTGAAGCAATTAAATCATTTTGATGAACTTTCAGATCTGTAATTGGAACAATTGGAAGGTTCAATTGCATATTTGACCAACTTTTTCCGCCATTTGATGAAAGATAAAGACCTGTTTCAGTTCCTGCAAAAAGTAAATCTTTGCGTTGTGAATCTTCACGTACCACACGCACACACGCTCCATACGGTATGCCTTCAGTTATTTTAGTCCAAGTTTTGCCGTAATCGGTTGTTTTATAGATAGAAGGTGTAAAATCATTTAATTTATACCTATGCGTGGCAATATAAGCCGTGGCATTATCATGCGGCGAAACTTCTATCGCATTTACCAAACATTCTTCGAGGCCGGCTGGTGTTACGTTTGCCCAAGTTTTGCCATTATCTTTTGTAATATGCACCAATCCATCATCACTTCCTGCCCAAAAAACACCTGCTTCATTTGGTGATTCTGTGAGGTAGGCAATTGTTGCGTAGTTTTCTCCTCCTGCACCCTCGTTGGTGTAGGGAGCTCCGCCCAAACCTAGTTTTGTAGTATCTTTTCTAGTCAAATCAGTTGAAAACTCTGTCCAGGTTTTACCCAAATCTGTTGTTTTCAAAACCACATTTCCTGCATGATAATAGGCTTTTTCACGTTTTGAGTAGATAATCGGAGCGTTCCAATTGAAACGATACATCATTTCTTTAGCTTTTAAGGCTTGGTATTGAATTGGAGCTGTCATTACACCTTTTCCTTCTTTGTTTTGCAAATCGAGTAGCTCGATTGTGCCTTGATAGCTTCCACCCATTACGTATCGCGGAGCATCAGGGTCGAATGCCAAAAATGCACTTTCACCACCTGCCGAAGCTTCCCAATCTCTCTCACGAATACCACCGCCATTGGTTACCCTGCTTGGAATCATGACCGAAGTATTATCTTGCTGACCGCCATAAATTCTGTAAGGAAATAAATTATCGGCATTGATTCGGTAAAATTGAGCCGTAGGCATTTGGTTTTGAGGAGAAAATGACTGTCCGCCATTGAATGAAACCACCGCACCACCATCATTTCCCAAAACCATGTTTTTACCATCTTTCGGATTCATCCATAAATCGTGGTGGTCGCCGTGGGTTCCGCCAAAAACACGAGTGAAGGTTTTGCCACCATCAATAGATTTAAGGGCAGGAGAATTAAGGACATAAACAATGTTTTCGTTGGTTGGGTCTGCAAAGATTTCGATATAATACCATGCTCGCTGAACCGTTCGGTGGTCTTTGCTTATACGAATCCAAGATTTTCCGGCGTCGTCCGAACGAAAAACTCCACCTTGTTCTTTTTCAGTATCAGATTCTATTACTGCAAAAACTCGGCTTGGATTAGCTCTCGAAACTACAACACCCATTTTACCTAATTCTTTTGGCAAACCTTTATCAAGTTTTGCCCAAGTTTCGCCAGCATCCACTGATTTATACAATCCACTGCCTTTGCCTCCGCTCACCATTTGCCACGGCAAACGTCGGTGGTCCCACATCGAGGCATACATAATTCTTGGGTTGGTCATGTCCATACTCAGATCGGCACAACCAGTGTTATTATCAACAAAAAGTGTCTTTTTCCACGTTTTTCCACCGTCAATCGACTTATAAACACCTCTTTCTTCACTTGCACCGTGCAAAGCACCTTGTGCTGCTACATAAATAATATCTGGATTTTGTGGGTGAATGTTAATGCGAGAAATATGACGAGTAAGATCGAGACCCATTTTTGTCCACGTTTTCCCTGCATCTGTCGATTTATAAACGCCATCGCCATAAGAGGTCATCACACCACGAGGTGCGTGTTCGCCCATGCCTACATAAACTACGTTCTGGTCTGATTCGGATACCGAAACTGCCCCAACAGTGCCAGTTTTGAAATAGCCATCAGAAATATTTTCCCATGAAAGTCCAGCGTCGGTAGTTTTCCAGAGACCGCCGCCAGCTGTACCCATATAATAAATTTGAGGATTGCCTATTACTCCCGAAACAGCCACCGATCGCCCACCACGAAATGGTCCAATGTTTCGCCATTTGATGGCCTTGAATGTACTATCATAGTTTATTTGTGGAGTATTAACGGCCTTTATAATAGCAATGGTGGGTATAGGAGAAGCTTTTGTTTTCTTTTTATTTTGGGCATAAGCCCCGAGAGAAGTCAACAAAATCAGTAGAAGGATTGATAATTGTTTCATTGGTTTAGGAAATGAGTTTTTGTTTATTGATACCATACATATTTCTCAAAGATAGAAAATATCTCGATATGCTTAGTTACACATTGCAATTCTATTCTTTTTGTCAGTGATAAAAGGGTAATTTTATGTGGCGAAATTTGTATTTATTTAAGAAAACTACACAGGTATGACAAATATTCTACTTACCTCGCAGAATCAAATATATTTCTTCCATTTAAAGTAAAGCCAAAAACCAAAGGCAATTATTACCATGCTGCCGAGTGCATAAAAATACCCATTTGGATTGTGCAGTTCGGGCATATTGTCGAAGTTCATGCCGTAAATGCCTGCAATGAAGGTTAAAGGCATAAAAATAGCCGTAAAAATCGTAAGCGTTTTCATGACCGAATTCATTTTATTACTCAAGCTTGTGAGATAAATATTCTGAATATTTTCTATCATTTCTCTGTAAGATTCAATCGTTTCGAGGGTTTGTAGAATATGGTCGTAAACGTCTCTTAAATAAATGATTGTGCTTGCTTGAAGCAGGACAGAATTATCACGAGTGAGTGAGCCAAAAATATCACGAAGGGGCAATATCGCCTTACGAATCTGCATTAATTCTCGGCGAAGTTCATAGAGTGCAGTTTGGTCGTCTCGGTGGGGGGTTTCAATGATTTTTATTTCTATTTCCTCCAGTTTTTCGCTAAATTTTTCAAGAACTACATAGTAATTATCAACCACCAAGTCGCAGAGTGAATAAAACAGATAATCAGCTTTGCCACGACGAGTTTTTCCGACTGATGCTTTTAATCGAGCAAAAATTGGAGCAAAAACATCAGATTTTTGTTTTTCTTGAAATGAAATAACGTAGTTTCTTCCTAAAACTAAAGCAACGTGCTCGGATTCAATTTCGTTAATTGTCTCGTTAAATTGTAGCATTTTCATTATCACAAATATATTTTGCTCGTCAAAATTCTCCAATTTGGGCTTTTGCTCAGTATTGAGTACATCTTCAAGTAAAAGCGGATGCAAATGATAAAGTTTGCCGATTTCTTCAACGATATGTACTTCGTGTAAGCCATCAACATTGAGCCAATTTACATGAGTTTCGATTGTAGAAAATTGACATTCGATGATTGATTTAACTATTTTTTGCTGGTAAATTTCATCATTAAACGCAATTAATTTTACAACAGTCTCAAACGGCACATCTTTGCCCACATACTCAAGCGTACCTGGTGAAGTAAAAACCTTTTGATGTACGTATTTTTTGTACTTTTTGTTATGTTTCGACATAAGCAGTTGGGTATATTTAAACGACAAATTTGTTTTTCATAAAAAACTGATAGACAGTATTTTATGTTAGTGTGGACTGTAAACTATTGACCGTAGATTACATATCTTCTACCCTTCCAAAAACTGTTTATTAAAATTAAGAAGAAAAACTTCTTTTACACCACGAGTAATGGCGGTATAAAGCCAACGAATAAAATCGCTATCTACTTCTGAATTAGGCGGCAAATAGCCTTGGTCAACAAAGACCGCATCCCACTGCCCACCCTGCGATTTGTGGCAGGTGAGAGCATACGCAAACTTTACTTGTAAAGCACTCAAAAATGGGTCTTTACGCAATAAATCTTGGCGTTCTTTTTTGGATTTTACCCAAAAATAATCTTTAAGTACACTTTCGTAAAGCATTTTATTCTCTTCTGACGATAATGTTGGAGAATTTGAATAAAGAGTATTCAGAATAATCTTACAGTCAAATTCTTCCTCGTCTGGGTAATCGACGAGTTTGAGCGTTACATTGGCGAAACGCAGACCATGCATTTCTTCTTCTCGACGAATTTTTAAAACTTCCACAAAATCGCCATTGGCAATAAAACCTGCTTTTGATTCTTCACCCAAAACGGTATAATTGTTCCTTACTACCATCAGCATATCACCCGAATCAAGTTCGTTTTCGGAGTAATTAATAGCAGTTCTGATATAACGATTATACTGCACTGCCGTTTTATTTGAGCGAGTAATAATGGTCGTGTTTTCTCGACCATATTTATCGTAAGCATACCTGATTCCATCTTCCAAACGCTCGCCCGTCATGCGATAAAAATCTTTGTATTCGCTCGTAATAAGCTGAATATTAGGCTTTTCTGCTTGTAGTTGTTGCCTTAAATCAGTGGCATTTGTCAAAATACCTGAGCCTTCTCCTTGACGCATAACTTCGGTTAATACGTGTTCGGTGATGGTGGCGTGGTATCGCCCAGCTAAATGTTCGGCACTAAGTGCGGGGCTGACCTGCATTCCAACTGGTGGAAGCTGGGCTTCATCGCCAATCAAAATGAGTTTGTTAGTTTCTTGCTCAAATACAAAATCTAGCAAATCGTGTAATAAACTATTTGTGCCAAAATCTCGGTCATCCGAAATCATTGAGGCCTCATCGACTATATATACAGTACCTTCTTGGGTGTTTTTCATGCGTTCAAAAACCAACGCACCAGTATAGGAATTTTCAACTTGGCGATAAATTTTTTTGTGAATCGTCAAAGCCATTCGCTTTGAGTAGCTCGACATCACCTTGGCGGCTCGACCAGTTGGAGCAAGTAAAACTGCCTTATATCCAAATTCTTTTAAAACCTTGATGAGGGTACTTACAAAGGTCGTTTTACCAGTTCCCGCATAACCTTTCAGAATAAAAGTATCACGAAAACGGTCTTCTACTTCAATAAATTCATCCATCAATTTAAAAAGTTTCGCTTGCCCAAAAGTGGGGGTAAATGGAAACTTTTTAAGAAATATTTCGGAAGGTTTTGTATTATCGTCGAGTGCCATTTTTTTGTTTGAGATACAAGATTTTAGAAATGAGATACAAGATTTGATAAAATCAAAGATTCAGCTATTAGAAAAGGTTAAATTATACTAATCTCTTATCTCAAATCCCCCTTTTTCAATCTATTATTTCAAATCCATCTGCAAAATAAACCATTAAATTTTAAAAACATTCAAGATTCATGAAATCCCTTGTGGCCGATTAGTTATATTTGTACCAAAATAGTCAGAATATTCAATACAAATGTCACAATCAGAAGTTCAATTAAACGCCCAACGACTTTATGGAAATAGAATTAGGGTGCGTGCATGCGGAATTTGTATAGAAAATGACCGAGTATTAATGATTGGCCATCGAGCGATTTTGGGCGAAAATACATTTTGGAGTCCACCGGGTGGAGGTGTAGAAGTTGGCGAAATGGCAGAAGATGGATTGAAAAGAGAGTTTTTGGAAGAAACAGGGCTTAAAATTTCAGTAGGTAAGTTATTGTTGATGAACGAATTCGTGAAGTTACCTTTACATGGAATCGAACTTTTTTTTGTAGTAAAAAGAGTAGGAGGAGAGTTGATTTTGGGACATGATCCCGAAATGGAGTTGAGCCAACAATTGATTCAAAAAGTAGAATGGTTTTCGTTAGATAAAATAAAAAGATTAAATTTGAGCGATAAACACCATTTTTGGCAAAAATATACAAGTTTTGATGAAATAATTGCTTAAAAACTTGTTTAAATATTGTTATAGATTGTTTAAATTTTTGCAAATTGTTGTCTTGAAGAATATATTATTCAAGGTTTTAACAATTATGTAACGACTTGAAACAAAAATAACAACAGATAACCAAGTCTGATTTTACTTTTGCTTATAATCTAAACTGATTTAAATCGTTGGAGAATCCAGTTTTAAATATTTTACCGAGTTTTGAAATAAAAGACGACCGCTTCGATACTAACCAGATAGCCGACTGTCATCTGTTGATTGAAGTTAGCAATAATTGCTTTCGTTTTACTGTTTACAATACCCTCCACGATGTAATTATGTGGCTGGAAGATTATCATATATTTTCTTTATTGAACGATAATCAGTTTTTAAAAACGCTTAAAATAGTTTATCAACAGCACCATTTTTTATCCGCTAATTATTGGAAAACTATTTGTTTGTCGGTCAATGCCAGTCATTTTACGCTTATTCCTGAAGAATATTACGAAGCCGATGAAGCTACCAAGTATTTAAATTTTGCTGCAGGAAATACCGTTTCGGAGCGTGAGCAAATTTTTGATTTTAAGCATAGCCATTTTGGGGCGGTTTGTATTTTTGGTATCGAAAAAGAAACTTTTGCCTGGTTTAAAGAAATGTATCCAGCCCGAAGGATTAACCCAATACCAGTGGTTGGTTCGTTGATTGAGGGTATCGTGCGAGACAGAAAAAATAGTGGGCTTCATCTTTACTTTGAAGATTATTATATAACGATTCTTTATTTTAAGGATGCTAAATTGCATTTCTGTAACCGTTTTCACTTCCGAACATCGCAAGATATGGTTTATCATGTGTTATTCGTGATGAATGAGCTTGGTTTGTCAGTTACAACTCCAACAACGTTTTACGGCGAAATTACCTCGTTTTCAGATAGATATATTCAGCTTACTCAATCGCTTAGTAATGTAAAATTTGCACTAAACCCGACAAAAATTCGATTTAGTCAATACTTTGATGATTTACCCGAGCATCGTTATTATACAATATTCAGTTCGTTTTATTTGCATTGAGAAAATGAGCTACTGGCTTTAAAGCTGTGTTCTGATAATTTAGGTTCGCTTAATAAAAAAGCCCCAGTTTTAATTAATTTTGTAGGAAAGTCCAATGGGGACATTATTTCTAGCCATAAGAAAAAAAAAACATGAAAAAAGTTGCCTTTTTCCCAGGTTCGTTCGACCCCTTCACGAAAGGACACGCTGATATTGTGATGCGTGGATTGAAATTATTTGATGAAGTAATTATTGGTATCGGCACAAATTCGGCTAAGAAACGCTATTTTTCGCTCGAAATGATGACTGAGAAAATCAGAGAAACGTTCAAGGATAATGAAAAAGTAAAAATCAATGCGTATGACGACCTAACCGCAAATGCAGCAATAGCCAACGAAGCTAATTTTTTGATAAGAGGCTTACGAAATACGACCGATTTTGAGTACGAAAATACAATTTCGCAAGTAAATCGACATTTGGTAGTTGGACTCGAAACGGTTTTCTTGATTACTTCCCCCGAACTGGCTCCAATTAGCTCAACGATCGTGCGTGAACTGCACAAATACGGAGCAAAAGTGGATGATTATTTGCCTTATGATTTGGATTAAGAATTTATAAAATTATTAAATACAATGAAAAAATTATTATTAATTGCTTTAGTCTTATTTGCATTTAGCTGCAAAAAGTCAGAAGTATCGGTTACCGAACCAACAAAAGTTCTTTCAGCTAATTTTTGGAAGCTCGATCGTTTTTCTGATATAGAAGGCAAAACTTTGAGTCAAAACCAGCTAAATTCGCAAGCACAAGCCCTTTTTGGCCTAGATTACGAATTTAGGAACGATAACGTAACTCGTGCTAAAGATCGAATTACGAAACAAATCTTAAATGCAGGAACATGGTATTTAGTTAATAGTAATCAAGTTTTAGATATTGATATTTTAGGCTTTAAAGGACAATTTAAGCTAGTTGAAATTTCAAAAACCAAGTTGGTTTTACAAGCCGAAAATAACAAAATGATTAGTGCTGGACAATTTGTAAATATGGAGTTTGTTCCAGCCTTGTAGTCCCACCCCATCCCTCTGTATAGGCGGTATGACCAAACTGGAGGGTGTTAAATCTTTCTTTTGTAAGTGAATTTCCTTTCCGAACCTATTATTACCAAAGCTACGGTTCTACTAACCGACAGCCGTTTTGTGTCTCAACCACAGCATAGTATTTTTTTTGCTATTAAGGGCGATCGTCATGATGGTCATGTCTTTATTAAAGAACTTTACGAAAAAAATGTGCGTGAGTTTGTGGTCGAGAAAAATTCACTCAGTGAAACTCTAAAAACTCAACTCGAAAACCTAGCAGATGCCAAAATTTTTGTGGTCGAAAATACCATCCGAGCATTGCAACATTTGGCAGCAAATCATCGACAATCTTTTGATATTCCTGTTGTGGGTGTTACAGGTAGTAACGGCAAGACTATTGTAAAAGAATGGTTGGGTGTATTGATGGCTAAGGACTATAATTTAGTAAAAAGTCCACGAAGTTATAATTCACAAATAGGCGTGCCACTATCGGTATGGGAAATAAATGAACACCATAATTTTGGAATTTTTGAAGCTGGAATCTCAAAATCGGGCGAAATGGAATTTCTTGAGCCAGTTATTCGTCCAACTATTGGGATTTTTACCAATCTTGGTTCGGCACATGATGAAGGTTTTAGGAGTCGTAAACAAAAAGCTACCGAAAAACTCCGTTTGTTTCAGCGAAGCAAAACCTTGATTTATTGCAAAGATTTTCAAGATATTGACGATGAAATCAGAATTTTGCTCAAAGCCGTTAATCCAACAATTGAGTTAATCGGCTGGTCGAAAAAAGCTGGAAGTAAGGTTTTTGTAAACGTTACCAAACAAAATACATACTGCACTTTACAGATTTCTTGGAATAGCAAAATCTACGATTTCAAGATTCTGTTCGCCGATGATGCTTCTATCGAAAATGCTATACATTGCGTATTTTTGATGCTTCACCAAAGCATTGATACGACCGAGATTCAAAGTCGCCTAGATATGCTCAAACCAATTGCAATGCGTTTGGAATTGAAGCAAGGAATCAATGATTGCTATCTGATTGATGATACCTATAATAATGATTACGCTGGACTTTCGGTTGCTCTTGATTTCATGACTCAGCAGCACACAAAGAGAGATAAAGTGCTTATTATAAGCGATGTATTACAGTCTGGCTTAGAAGAAACAGATTTGTACGAAAGTATTTCTGAACTCATTAAAGGCAAGCAAATTGATAAATTGGTTGGTATCGGAGAAGTGATATTTCGCAACCAAAAATCATTTTATCCATCGGCAGCTAGTGACCGTAAAACAACTGTTGCATCGATAGTTTTTTATCATTCTACCGAAGAATTTCTAGAGAAATTCCCTGTCAATCAGCTTCAAAGTTCGTTGATATTAGTTAAAGGTGCAAGAAAATTTGAGTTTGAGAAAATTATCAATCGGCTAACGCTTAAAGTTCACGGGACAGTATTTGAGATAAATCTCGATGCTTTAACTAATAATCTGAATTTTTACAGAAATAAAATTGGTTCGGGTACAAAAATAATGGTGATGGTAAAAGCATTTGCCTACGGAAGCGGCAGTGCTGAGGTAGCTAGTTTGCTTGAATACCACCGTGTTGACTATTTGGGAGTTGCATATACAGACGAGGGCGTTGTGCTTCGCCAAAATGGAATCAAACTGCCAATTATGGTACTCAATCCTCAACCAGAATCTTTCGCAAAGCTTCTGGAGTACAATTTAGAACCAGAAATTTATAATTTTAAAGTTTTTAAAGAATATTTAACCTACATTAAACAAAACTCTCCTTCAGACCAGTCTGAAAGGCCTGTTGGCAATATCCATCTTAAACTTGATACAGGGATGCACCGTTTGGGTTTTGAGGCACAGGATATCGAACAACTGATTGAATTATTGAAGAAAAATTCAAAAATAAAGATTGCCTCAATTTTTAGTCATTTAGTGGGTGCGGATGAAAGTGAGCACAATACGTTCTCGAAAACTCAGATTGAAATATTTGAGCAAATGTCTCAGCAAATAATAAATGATTTAGATGGACAAAAACCATTGCGACATATTTGTAATTCGGCTGGAATTATTCGTTTCCCTGAAGCAAAATTTGATATGGTTCGACTCGGAATCGGGCTTTATGGCTTAGAAGTAACGAATAGCGAACAAAAAGAATTACAAACGGTTGGAACATTAAAAACCGTTATTTCTCAAATAAAATACCTGAAAGCAGGTGAAACCGTTGGTTATAGTCGCAAGGGAGTTTTAGAGAAAGACTCAAAAATAGCAACAATAGCCATTGGTTATGCCGATGGGTTTGACCGTGGTTTTAGTAAAGGTGTAGGTAAAGTTTTGGTCAATGGCGTAGCTTGCCCAGTTGTAGGTAACGTTTGCATGGACATGACCATGATTGATGTAAGCGAAACCGAATGTGAAGAAGGCGATGAAGTGGTTATTTTCGGTAAAGATTTATCAATCAAAGAATTAGCAATATCGATTGGAACAATTTCGTACGAAATCCTGACGGGAGTAAGTGAGCGGGTGAAGCGGGTTTTTTATAAGGAATAAAAAAAGATTTTTTTACCAATTATAAACGCTAAATTTACCCGATTTTAGAATATCATCCTTAAACTCTACCAAATAACATGGCCAAAAGTCAAGATGCAAAGAAAGCTGTAAAAAAAGAGCCTTTGAAAACAGCCAAAGAGAAAAAAGAAGAAAAACGTGAGAAGAAAACCAAGCGAGATTAGAACGAAATTAGAATTGGGTAGTTTTACTCGAAAAAGTCTTTCAAACTATTTTCTATATTAATTTCGAGTATAATTTTGAATTGTCTTAGAAAGGAATCATAACAAAAATTATTCGAAAAATGAAAAACACAATTAATGCCTTGGTGGTGTTATCGGTATTGGCGATAACTGCCACTACTTTCTCATAGTCAAAAGAACCTAATTCTGCTATTTATAAGCAACAAAATCAGCTTTTAGGACGTAAACCAACCGCCTCAGCTCCAGCTCAAGTTCAATTGAATAATTATTATTCAGCCAATCCTCAAGCCAATCCTCGGAATTACAAAACACAGGGTTCTCATAAATCTCTATCAAAAACAATCTTAGTTGCTGTAAATAATGATGATAAACTTCAAAATTATAAGTAGAAGAATTTGCTGACAAAAAGTGGGCGTGATGCTCGCAAAAAGAAAATGAATAAACCTGATTCTACATCAATATTGCAGAATGAACCACATAAAAAAGAGTAGCTTACAGCAAGCTACTCTTTTTTGTTCAACGAGTTCATATCAATAACCGACTATTATCATACTTTAGTGTGCGAAGAAGGGTTTTATGGAGGCGAGCGATATTTGACCGATTTGAGCCAATGAACCTAAGTTGAAAATTCCAAAATTATAAATTATGACGACGGAATACTAATCATTGATATTGTAGATGCCAAAACTGGGGAGTTGGTTTGGCGTGGAACTGCAGACGAAATCATTGATAATCCAGTTTATGCTACTGAGATATTCCGTTTGAAGTTAAAACGAATTTTAAATAAATTTCCAGTTCAAAAAGTAGGAAATACCACAAAACAAAAGACAGATTTAGAAAATGTGATTTCGGTAATGTGATTTTTTTCAAGTTCACAGTTGATGGTTAACAGTCCGCAGGGTTTTATAGAAAAGGCATTTATTTTTTAAAATTTAGAGAAGATATTTAGATGAAAGTCACGAAAAAAAATCCTGAAGGGATGATATTATTAAAGCAAAAAAATAGAAAGTCGAAGTTTTAAATCCCGAAGGGATGGCATAATTGATGAAATTCATACTTGAAATTCCACAAATTTGGAAAACAAATGAAGTGATTTATGTGGTTTGAAGCTGAAAAGGAGGAAATAGTCCTCCTTTTCTTTAAAATTTCAAAAACGGCATTCCCATCAAAGCCTGAATCATAGTGAAACAAACATACGCCAAATATATGGCCGAAAACACCAAAATAGCTTTATTAGCAATTACAGACTCATATTTTTCCGAAACCCAATAACCAAAAATCGGAATGATTTGCAGGGCATGAATACCAAAAAAGTGAGCCACCCGCAAATCGCCAAAAGTTGTACTCCAATTGATAAGTGGTAGGCCTTCACCACCATCTTTTGCACCAATAGTGTGACCGTTTACACCGCTGATATAGCCACCAAAAAAGCTAAAAATTACGAAATAAATCAAGCCAATTTGAATACTCAAAACCAACGGTGCCGAAATCGTATAAGTTTTTTGGCGAATAAATGTAATGGAAATTCGTGAGGTCTGAACGGTCAAGGCCACAATAAAAATGCCCATAAAAGCGTATAAAATACCACCAAAAATACTCGAATTATTGAAATGAGAAATTTGTCCTCTAAATGCTTGAAAAGTGATAGCAAACTGCTCATAACCCATAGTTATTGTCGCCAAAATTGATAAGTTGCGTACTTTCTTTTTATCATTGACATAAAAAAGTAGCATGGCCATGGTCCATGCGTAAATCCAAATACTTAGGGCAAATTTTATAGGTTTTATCATCGAATTGATGCCCATTATCAATTCTTTATTGAAGAATGAATAAATTGCCAGTAACAAAGCAAGTCCTAAATGGATTGTACCTATTTGAGCCAATAATTTATTTCTATGATATATTTCCTTGATTAGAACCATTGCTTGTTCCAGATTTAATTGTTTTAACGATAAAAAAAATAAGATAGCCCATTGGGCCAAACATAAACGTAAAAGGTAATGCTAGCGTAGCCCACCAGCGAGAAATATTAAGTTTCTTGGCTGCCCGAACGATGTATGCTCCTACAAACAAATCAAAAGTTAAGTAGTGAAACCAACCTGCCGCCACTGCATTATCATTTTGAAATAATGCTTTTACGTTTGACAATGTACTGAAACTATCGGCTTTGAAATCTTGAATGTCTTTCAGAATTAAAACAGTATAAATGACCGCAAACAATAGGATAAGTCCATTCAGAATGATGTTTTGTGTATGTTTCCAGTTGGGAGCTACAATTAGCAATAGCCAACCAAAAATGACAAAAGAATTACCAAATTGAAAAATTGAAGAAGCGTTCATGTTAGTCGATTAGTTTGATTGAAAATGTCGTATTGTTTGCGTTGAAAGTAATCTTACATTCTTCATAAGATGGAGCTGAAAACTTTGGTTTGATATTTTGCGAAAAAGCAAAAGGTTCTTTTGGGTACCCAACTAAATTAGTGTCTAGTTTTTTATTATCGTTAGAATCTTGGTAAAGAGCTAAAGCATATTCACCCATTGGAATGTCGGTAAATTCGAGGGTAATATCGCCAATTTTCGTTGGCTTTACTTCTTTGGCAAAGGCAAATTTGCCTTCGTCGGGAAATTTGTTTTCTTTCTTATAAAAAGCAATTCGGAGTGTGGCGGTGCTTTTTACATTAGAAACTTTTAGATTATAACTCTGTGCATGGCTTACTGAAAAACCAAAGAAAAGGAGGGTAGTGAGCAAAATATTTAATTTCATTATTTTGATTGTTTGATATTTCTTAAGCAAAGTACGGGAATCCCAAATTCATTTAGTTGTCACATTTGTTACAAAATGATTAAAAAAAATTATTTTTTAGCAATCATTTTTCGTATTCTGCTAAGTGATTGACGTTCGATTCCAAGATACGAAGAAAGATATGTAAGTGAAATTCGATTGAAAAGTTCGGGGCTTCGTTTGATAAAATTAAGGTATCGTTCCTCTGCATTTTCAAATAAAAAACTTTCTAAACGGGTTTGTTGCTGAACCAAAACATCTTCAGTCACTAATCTGCCATATCGTTCGATATTTTTATGCAAATCATACCCTTCTTGCATTTCGGAGTAGCGTAAATTGACAACAATGCTAGGTTCGAGGCATTGAAAACAGTATTTGCTCGGTTTTTGTCTAATAAATGCACCATAATCAGTCACATATTCTCTTTCTTTAACGAATGAAATGGTGATTTCATTCCCTTTATCATCAGTATAAAACGACCGTATAAGACCACTTACTAAATAGCCAATCGCGGTTTGAATTTGTCCTGCTTTCAAATAATATTGCTTACTTTTGAAGGCCGAGATTGTTAGTTCTTTACTGACGAATGTAAGTTCTTCTTCAGTAATTTGCTTACAAATCTCTTTGTAATTTTCAAGATATATGCTGATTGCTGTTTCCAATCTAAATTATAGATTTTTATAAAGTAATAAAAACTTTTAGTGTACTAATTTACTAAATGTCCTGAAATTTATAACAAATCATTTTAACCTTAGCCAATTCATCCACTATATTTGTAAAAAACATTATTCAACCTTGAAAAAACTTACAATTTCCCTACTTTTCTTTGTTTGCGTAGCTTTTCGAAGCGAAGACTTTAAACCATATACTGAGCATATTCCTGGATTACAACATGGTTTGGATATGCAGCCGATTCCCGCAGGTGAATTTATGATGGGAAGTCCAGAGTCTGAAAAAGACCGAAAATCCGACGAAGGTCCACAACACAAAGTAATAATTGATGCATTTTGGATGGCCAAATATGAAACTTCGTGGGAAATGTACGAGGCGTATTTCAATAAAGAACTCGAAGTAAAAGACGAAAAAAATACTGCCGATGTTGCTACTCGTGTAAGCACAGTTGCACGCCCAACTCAACCTTACGTCGAGATGTCGTTTGGGCAAGGAAAAGAAAGTGGTTTTCCTGTTTGTAACGTTACACAGTTTGCTGCACGATCGTTTTGTAAATGGCTTTATGCAAAAACAGGCTATTTTTACCGTTTGCCAACCGAAGCCGAGTGGGAATATGCCGCTCGTGCTTGTTCGAAAACTACATTTTATTTTGGAGATGATGCCTCGAAAATGAAAGAATATGCTTGGTATTTTGAAAATTCTGATGGTGCATATAAAAAATCCGGACAGCTTAAACCCAACGATTGGGGGCTTTATGACATGTACGGAAATGTAGCCGAATGGACTTCTGACCTTTATGTAGCCGATTTTTACAGCAAGCCCGAAGCCACTAACAATCCATATATCAAACCAACCAATCATTATCCACACGTAATTCGTGGTGGGCATTGGGACGATGAAGCTGATAAACTCCGTAGTGCATCACGCCTAACTTCAACGCCCGAATTGAAGCAACGTGATCCCCAAATTCCGAAATCTGATTGGTGGCTGACTAATGCTCCATTTTTGGGTTTTAGAGTAGTAAGACCAGTAAAACAGCCTTCAAAAGAAGAAATTGAAGCCTATTTTGCTCGCCCTCCGAAAGATATTCCTTGACAAAAAACTATTTCAAACTATCAATAAAATTTCGGAGCAAAGGTAAATCATCTGTTCCAATTAAATCGATTTTTAAGGCTTTGAGGGTTTCAAATCCTATCTTAGTGTTAGGTGTTCCCCAAAGCCTTACTTTTTTGTTTTTAGCGTGCATTTCATTTACAAAAACGCTGATTTTTTCAGAAACCTCTTGCGGAAGTGATTCTTTTCCAGCCCAATATTTGCCGAAATCAGTAATACTGGCACTTACAATGTATACTCTTTTGAAGGCTTCTTTAGAATAGGTCAGGTTTTTTCGGCCATCAAACGAAAACATCTTGTCGTAATTTTGAAATTCTTCTGGCTTTGGCATATCACCACTGATGGATATTTTTACGTGGCGAAGATCTTTCTTATATGGCTTCAATTGTGCGTCAAGTACTTGCATAATTTCTTTGCCTTGTGTTTTCAAGTCAAGCAACAAATGCAATGGTTTTTTCTTAGGGTATGGATACCCATCATTTTCTTTGATTTTTGCCAAAAGTGGCTCAATGTATAGTTTTCTAAGTGTACGCTCGATTGATATATCTTTTTGATTGTGAGCTACGCAAAGTTCGCCGTCTTTTAAATATAAATCGGCTTCAATAGAATCAAAACCTAAATTATAAGCCGCAGAAAATGGTTGTTTCTGCTCGTAATCATTATGAGAATGAATGATTTGGGCTGAAGTGTCAAAAATACAATATAACGACACTCCTAAAACTAAAAAGATTTTTTTCATAGATTTATGTAAAATACTAGATTTGGTTTATTTTTTGAAAACTACACGCTGAAAATTTTCTACCGTATAATTAATTGCTTCTTGATTACTGACGTCAACTTTTTTACTAGATTTACCATAAAGACAAGTTCATTTTCTAGAAATTCGTAAATTGAAGTTAAAACAACATTATGGTTTTCAAACACGCAGTAGAGCTTATTATTAAACAAATTGTCAGCGAGTTCGATGCCATTTCCTTCTTCAGAAACACAAGTATTTTTAATCTTAATATACTCTTGGATTATTAGTATTTTAGCTGAAAGATATTCTGTTTTCCAACTCCATGCATCTAGCTTACTGGTTTTAGTGACAGTCAATTTAGCATCTACAGAATAGTTAAAATTACTTTTATCGTCGATCTAAATCTTCCCTTTCTTAGTTTGCAGGATTCAAGTAACAAATGCAACTCTTTTTTAAAATAATTCCAAAATTAACAGGAAAATCATAAAAAATTTAGTGCTGATTTTAAAGAAAATGTTATTTTTTTATTCTACCTATACTTCTGCAACCACGTAAATAGCCTTTTAGCGTCTTCGATTTTGAAAAGTTGAGTGCCTTCGTTCATAGTTGCCGCCGAGCCGCATGCTACTCCCCAACGTAGCATTTCTTGCACACTTTTTCCTGCTGATAACGCCCAAACCATGCCACCGACCATACTATCGCCCGCACCAACGGTACTTTTTTTTGTGACAGATGGAGCAGGAATATGCTCACAAATATCCTTTGTTACCAATACAGCCCCCTGTGGTCCAAGCGAAACCACT
Source organism: Emticicia agri (assembly GCA_945860265.1). Taxonomy (GTDB): domain Bacteria; phylum Bacteroidota; class Bacteroidia; order Cytophagales; family Spirosomataceae; genus Emticicia; species Emticicia agri_A. The sequence goes on from CAMAQF010000023.1 coordinate 21,927, forward strand.
ATGATTTCGCAACCGCCTTTGGCAATTATCTCATGAGCGGCATCATCAACTTGGTCGATTTCTAATGATTCTGCTCCTACGAGTTTTGCTAGCTCACCAACGTTTGGTTTGAGTAAATATACGCCTTCGTCAATGGCATGTTTGAGTGGCTCGCCAGAAGTATCAATGATGAGTTTTGAACCGATTTTTCGAGAAATTGCTGCTACTTTTTCGTAGAAATCGTCGTCCAAACCTGCCGAAAGACTCCCACTTGCTACCAAGAAATCAGGTTTTAAGGCTTCGATTTGTTTTAGAATTTCGGTAGCTTCCTCAGGTAAAATTTCTGCTCCTGGCATTCCGAAACGATACTGGGAGTTAGTCAGAATATCGACGGCTACGAAATTTTCACGAGTCCAATTTTGGGTTGTAATTGCTTGAAAATCAATATTTTCTTTTTTTAGTAAATCTTGTAATAAATTGCCTGTTGAGCCTCCTGAAGTGAAAACTGCTTTTGATTTTCCACCCAAGCGAGCAATAGCTTTTGATACATTGATTCCGCCGCCACCAGCATCGAAATGCGGGTTTTCGCAACGAATTTTCTGCTCGGCAACTAAGCCCGAAAACTTTGTACTTTTATCAACCGCTGGATTGACTGTGAGGGTGATTATTTTCATAAATTCAATTTTGACGGGGTCGCCAGTGCGATGATAGAGTGAACGATTGAAAAGTAATTAAGTTTGAAAAGAATAGATTTACTCATTCACTCATTCGTTTATTCACCATTCTTATCTCTCTTGGATGAAAACTTCTCATTGTTTCTTCTAAAAACACACTATCGAGGTGGGTATAAATCTCTGTTGTTGTGATAGATTCGTGTCCTAGCATTTCTTGTACTGCTCTTAAATCTGCCCCACCTTCGATGAGATGCGTGGCAAATGAATGTCGGAATGTATGCGGAGAAATATTTTTCTGAATTCCTGCTCTCTCGGCTAAGTCTTTGATTATCAAAAAAATCATTACTCTTGAAAGTTGTTTTCCTCTACGATTCAAGAAAACTATGTCTTCTGATTCTTCTTTAATTTCTTGATGGTTTCTGATGTTTTCCAAATATATTTTTGTGTATTTGATGGCATCAGTGCCGATTGGAATCAATCTTACTTTTCGGCCTTTTCCAAAAACTTTTACAAAACCAATATCGAAATAACAGTTGGTCAATTTCAAATCAATCAATTCCGAAACCCTCATTCCACAACTATACAAAACCTCCAAAATAGCTCGGTTGCGAGTGCCTTCGGGCGTTGAAACATCAACCATTTCAAGCATTTGTTCTATTTCTGGAAAAGACAGGGTATCAGGCAATTTTCGAACAACTTTTGGCGATTCAATCAGATCCAAAGGGTCAGTTTGAATCAAATTTTCGATGGCCAGGTATTTGTAAAACGACTTAACGCCCGACAGGATGCGTGCCTGTGAGGTTGCCGAAAGTCCAAAATTGTTCAGATATTCCAGAAAGTCCATAATATCACGGTCAGTGATAGTTTCTGGCTTAGGTTGGTGTTTGGAAATTTCGGCAAATTGACTGAGTTTTTCTACATCACGTATATATGCTTCGACAGAGTTTTCGGACATCGAACGCTCCAAACGCAGATAATTTTTAAAGTGCTGTATAAAGATTGGCCAATTCAAAAGATTTTCTGTTAATTTTACAGCAAATTAAGTCTTTTATCTTTTAAAAACAGTGTTAAATGTTGGTTTAGTTGCAAGATTGTTAGGTCGAATATAGTTTCTTAACAATTTATAATTACAATTATGACTTTCATATAAAATTTTGAGTCGTTACAATTGCAAACTGATAACACTGATTTTAAGTGATTTACACTGATTTTCCTTCGTTCTTAGCTGTGAAAATCTATGTTATAAATGGTATGTGTGTTCCATTTATTTTTACAAGGAAACTTTGGAAAAACAAACAATAATTTTAAAACAAGGATTTTAACAACAAAAAAATATATGTCGAAGAATATAATTATTATCAACGGCCCAAATCTTAACCTTCTGGGAAAACGTGAACCACATATTTATGGAGGTCTGACCTTTGAGGCTTATTTTGAAGAATTAAAGGCTACTTTTCAAGATGTTACATTACATTATTACCAGTCGAACCATGAGGGAGAAATCATAGATAAAATCCACGAGGTAGGCTATGGAGAAAACGAATTTGTTGGAATTGTAATTAATGCGGGGGCATATACTCATACTTCGGTTGCGATTGCTGATGCTCTTTCGGCCGTAAAAACGCCTGCTGTTGAGGTACATATTTCGAATATTCATACCCGTGAGGCTTTCCGCCATCATTCTTATCTGACTCGTGTATGTAAAGGAATGATTACAGGTTTGGGTTTAAAAGGTTATGAATTTGGGCTTAGATATTTTTTATAATGCTTCCAGGGATTAAATTTTAAATCTAAAAAAATAATATTAGAAAAATTAGGACAACACAAGCAAGAACTCCGAAGGATTGGAAGAGTAATACTTAATAATTTCATCCTTTCAGAATTTAGAATTGCTAACAGACCTTTTTTATTTTATAACAATATTATCCCTTTGAGGTTTAAAACATGTTTTTTTTAAAAGAAATTTTTTTTAACATGATGACAATCAATTTCTTTTTGAAAAATTGATTGTCAAACTAGTCATTTTCACTCCAACAGTCGTGAAAAACACCCCTTAGGTCGATTATTTATAAGGAATAATACAAAACCTTTTATTTTCGAAGTAGTTCGATATATTTTTGCATTTATTTTATATTTATGTTTAACATTTCTAACAGATTTTCCTCTAATAATTAGTTTAATATGCGTACGATTCTGACTATTGTTGCTGTTGTTGCGGTCTTAGTACTAGGCAAAATTTTCTTCTTTAAAAAGCCTGATTTAGGTGAAAAAGGTTCAGGTGGCGGAGCAGGTTCGGCAACTTCGGGGGGTAAAGGAGGTCAAAAAGGCAAGGACATGAAAGGTGGCGGTCCTTCTGTTTCCGTAAATGTTTTTGTGGTTAATACCGAAAGCCTTGTTAATGTTATTACATCATCAGGTACGATTTTCCCGAATGAAGAAATCGAATTGAGAGCTGAGGCTTCTGGCCGTATTCTTGTTCTCAATATCAAAGAAGGTTTCCAAGTTGCAGCAGGACAAGTGATTGCCCGTATCAAGGATACTGACCTTCAAGCTCAGTTGAAAAAGCTTAATTTCGAGATAGAATTGGCTAAACAAACCGAAGCTCGTCAGAAAAAATTATTAGATATAAACGCTATTAGCAAAGAAGAGTATGAAATTACTGCTAATAAAATAAATACCCTCAATGCCGACAAGGAACTCATCGAGGCTACTGTCGAAAAAACAGTCTTGAAAGCTCCATTTGCAGGAAAAATAGGTTTGAAAAATGTTAGTCAAGGAGCTTACGTTACGCCAGCCACAAGCTTGGCAACTCTAGTACAGACAAATCCTGTAAAAGTTGATTTTTCGATTCCAGAAAAATATTCTACGTTCATCACAGTAGGCAGAAATGTAAAATTTGAAGTTGAAGGCCAGCCAGATGCATATTACGCCAATATTGTGGCTATTGACCCAAAAATCGACCCAAATCTTCGTACTTTGAAACTCAGAGCATTGGCTAAAAATCCAGCCGATAGACTCATTCCGGGTATGTTTGTAAGAGTTTCGGTTGATTTAGACATTGCTCAAGCTATCATGATTCCGACCGAAGCCGTTGTACCAGTTTTGAAAGGTAAAAAAGTATATGTTGTTCGTGATGGCAAAGCTGCCGAAGTCATGATTGAAACGGGTATTCGTAACGACAAGAAAATTCAAGTTACAAGCGGACTCCAAACTGGTGATTCTCTAATCGTTTCGGGTATCATGGCATTGAAAAAAGATGCTTCAATTAAAGTTAAAGGAGCAAATAAGTAAAGTTTTGATAAGTCGCTGATAATAAACGAATTGATAGTGTTTTACATAACATTCTTAATTCTACATTTTTAATTCATAATAGCACAAGGCACTATGTCAATCTCAACAATTTCTATCAAACGTCCAGTTTTAGCCATCGTGATGAATCTACTCATCATTTTGTTTGGGGCAATTGGCTATACTTTTTTGGGTGTACGTGAGTATCCATCCATCGACCCACCTGTTGTTTCGGTGCGTACCAATTACGTTGGTGCCAACTCCGACATTATAGAGTCTCAGATTACCGAACCTCTCGAAAAAGCATTGAATGCCATCGAGGGCATAAAATCAATTAATTCGTCGTCAAACAATGGTTCTAGCCAAATCACCATCGAATTTGAAATCGGTGTTGATATGGAAACTGCCGCCAACGACGTTCGTGACAAAGTTTCGAGTGCAGTACGTCAGCTCCCACAAGATATTGATGGTCCTCCGACTGTTTCAAAAGCCGATGCCAACTCTGACCCAATTATTAGTATGCTCTTGCAGTCGGATATTAGAAGCCACATGGAAATCAGCGATTTCGCCGAAAACGTAGTTGCTCAACGCCTTCAAACCATTCAGGGTATCAGTCAAGTAATGATTTGGGGACAAAAAAAATTCTCAATGCGTCTTTGGATGGATCCCAACAAATTGGCAGCACAGGGCGTAACAACGCAAGACGTAAAATTAGCTCTTGACCGTGAAAACGTAGAGCTTCCTAGCGGAAAACTGGCGGGGGATAATACAGAATTAACAGTAAAAACGGTTGGTCGATTCAAGGGTGAAGAAGACTTTAATAATTTGATTGTAAAAACCGTAGGCGAAAAAATCATTCGTTTCAAAGACATTGGTGATGCAGAACTTGGTGCTGAAAACGAAGAAACAGTCATGCGTATCAATGGTATTCCTTCGATTGGTTTGGCTATAGTGCCACAGCCTGGTGCAAACTATTTGGATATTTCGGCACAAGTGAACAAGCGTTTGGCTGAAATCAAAAAAGAGCTTCCTAAAGATTATAGAATGGAGTTGATGTCGGATAACACTACTTTCATTAAAAAATCAGTGGAAGAAGTAGGAGAGACATTAATGATTTCCATCGGTTTGGTTGTTATTATTATATTCTTATTTTTCCGTGATTGGATTATTGCCGTTCGTCCGTTGATTGATATTCCTGTATCGCTCATTGGTACGTTTTTCTTCATGTATATTTTTGGGTTCTCGGTCAATGTACTTACGCTGCTAGCCATTGTTTTGGCAACTGGTTTAGTTGTTGATGATGGTATTGTTGTTACCGAAAATATCTACAAAAAGATAGAAGAAGGTATGAAGCCGATTGAGGCTGCAATCAAAGGTTCAAACGAAATCATGTTTGCTGTTCTTTCTACCTCAATTACGCTTGCGTCGGTATTCTTGCCAGTTATTTTTATGGAAGGTTTTGTAGGTCGTCTTTTCCGAGAATTCGGTATCGTACTGGCCACTGCCGTATTGATTTCAGCATTCGTTTCATTGACGCTTACGCCAATGTTGAATGCTTATTTAGTAAGAAAAAATCAAAAACATAGTCGCTTTTACGAAATTACCGAACCTTTCTTTATAAAAGTGATTGATGGATACAAAGCTCGTCTGACAAGTTTTATGAATATTCGTTGGGTAGCAATTCCGTTGGTTTTACTTACATTCGGTATGACATGGTTTTTCGGAAAAGATCTCCAACAAGAATTAGCTCCACTCGATGACCGTAGTGCCATGCGTTTGCAAATCACTGCTCCAGAAGGCTCTTCTTTTGAATTTACCGATAATTATATCCAAAAACTAGGAAAAACAATTCGTGACTCAGTGCCCGAAGCGAATGTTGTCGTAGCGATGACTGCCCCAGGATTTTCTGGCTCGGGTGCTGCCAATACAGGTTTTACGAGATTAGTTCTTAATGACCCTCAAGATAGAAAACGTACGCAACAACAAATTGCCGACCAAGTAGGCAAAATCACTAAAAAAATGCCAGATGCAAGAGCGTTTGTACTTCAACAAGAAACAATATCTTTGGATAAAAGAGGTGGTTTGCCAGTACAATACGTTATTCAAGCACCAGATTTTGAGAAACTTCGCCAATATGTGCCGAAATTTATGGAAGAAGTTGCCAAAGAACCAACCTTCATGATTTCTGATTTGAACTTGAAGTTTAATAAACCCGAACTTGAAGTAAGTATAGACCGTGAAAAAGCTAAAAGTATGGGCGTTTCGGTAACGGATGTGGCTCAGTCAATGCAATTGGCCTTTGCTGGACAGCGTTTTGGATATTTCACGATGAATGGCCGTCAGTATCAAGTTATTGGACAATTTGATCGTGCCAACCGTGACGAACCACTTGATTTAAAAAATACTTACGTGAAAAATAATCGTGGCGAAATCATCCAATTGGATAACATCGTGAAAATTAACGAAGAAAGTAGCCCACCGCAATTATACCACTTTAATCGCTATATGAGTGCCACCGTTTCGGCTGGTTTAGCACCTGGAAAAACCATTGGCGATGGTATCAAGGCAATGGACAAAATCCGAGACAAGATGGGCGATGAAGTTATCCGAACAGCTTTGGCGGGTTCATCAAGAGACTTTTCTGAAAGTTCATCAAATACCTTTTATATGTTTTTATTGGCATTGGTATTGGTATATTTGATTTTGGCTGCTCAGTTCGAGAGTTTCGTTGACCCATTCATTATCATGCTTACTGTACCTTTAGCGATTGCTGGAGCGGTATTTTCATTATGGTATTTCAATCAAACGCTTAATATTTTCAGCCAAATCGGTATGATTATGCTTGTAGGTTTGGTAACTAAAAACGGTATATTAATTGTAGAATTTGCCAATAATTTAAGAGAAAAAGGCATGAGCATCAAAGAAGCCGCAATCGAAGCTGCCTCTATGCGTTTCCGCCCAATCTTGATGACAAGTTTTGCAACAGTTCTTGGTGCAGCACCAATCGCCTTTGCATTGGGTTCGGCAGGAAAAAGCCGTATGGCAATGGGTATTGTTATCATGGGAGGTTTATTATTCTCATTGGTTCTGACCTTGTACGTAATTCCTGCAATTTATACTTTCTTATCTCGTAATAAAAATTTCGATCGAATGAAACAAATTGAAGAAATTGCCCAAGAAGCTGAAATGGCGTAAAAACGATTTATATTTAATTTTTGTTTTGGGTAAAAATTATAACAATATGGAAGCAATAATTGAAAAACCAAAAAGACTAACGGGTTTGGTTCTTTGCAAAAAAATGTTGCTAGAAAAGAAAGAGACACAAAGACAAATGCGAGAGGACTTTAAGACAAATCCTGAAATACAAAAAATTGTAGAAGAATTAAAAAAAATAAATGAAGAACGAGGAACACCAATTATCACCTTATGATTTTAGTTTTGGTGGGGGTGAAAACAATTCTTATTTCTTTGAAACAATAAATAATATATTCTATCAAGTAAAATTTAAGTCAACCACTTATCTTTTTGGTGAAGAATCAATGTATGCTCCATTGACCTACGAATTGGTTATTGAACTCATTGATGATTCTATCAAACCGCCACTTGATAAATTAATTCCATATACGATTGCTTCTATTTTTGAAGATTTTTTTTAATAAAAACGCTTATAATATTGTTGTTTGTCTTTATGAGTCGTCAGATTCAAGACAAGATGCTCGAAAACGAAAATTTGATTCTTGGTTTGGCTATTTTAAAAAACAAAAATACAATAGATTTGAAGTGATGTTGTCAGATTTATAACCACAACTCTATTTTATAACAATGATTATTCGACGAGATAACCCCAATAGAAAGCAAATTGCAACCAATTTTATTGAGGTAATGGCCGACCACAATAAATAAATATTCTTGAAATGTTAATGAAAAAACACATAAAAACATTCCTATTATTACTTTTTCCTTTTGTTATTTCTGCCCAAGAAATTTTAACACTCGAAAATGCCGTTGGAACTGCTCTCGAGAAAAGCTTCGATATAAAAGTTGCTCAAATGCAACAACAAGCATCGGAATTGCAAATCTTTAAAGGAAATGCAGGAATGTTGCCAAGAGTGGATCTGAATGCCAACGTCGGTAGTGCCTTAAACGGAGTAAGTCAAAAACTATCAAACGGTACTGAAATCAACCGTTTTGGTAGTAGTCTTGCTCCAATCACAAACGTAGCAATGTCGTGGGTACTTTATGATGGAAAACGAATGTACGCAACACTCGACCGCCTTAAAGGTCAAGGTCAATTAAGCCAGTTGCAGACTCGCCAAATGATGGAAAATGCCGTTGTGAATGTTATGCAGGCCTATTATGAAGTGATGCGTCAGAAGCAAACAGTTGCTTTTTTGCAGACAATCATTAAATATTATGAAGAACGTCTGACAATTACACAACAGCGTTGGGAATTTGGTAAAGGCTCAAAACTTGATTATTTGCAATCAAAAACTGAGCTAAATGCCCAAATTACACAATTGGTTCAAGCTAAAAACTCTTTGAAAAATGCAAAAGTATCGGTCAATAACCTTTTGGTAAGAACCGCCGACCAAGATTTCGATGTTCAAGAAGTTGTTGGAATTATGTTTGACCCTACAACTGAACAACTGAAAAGTCAAGCCCGTGCTGCCAACAAAGGCTTACAAGCCTTACGTAAATCAACCGATATAAGTTTAATTACGCAGAGAGAGGTGGCAGCAGCAAAACTTCCTAGAGTTACGTTAAACTCTTCGTTTGGGTATTCATTGAGCAAAACCAATGCAGGTTTGTTTTTATATAATCAAAACGTTGGTCTAAACGTAGGCTTGGGGGCTAATTGGAATATTTTTAATGGAGAAATTGTTCGTCGTCAGATTCAGACCTCCAAAATCAATACTGATATTTTGCGTAAGCAGGAAGAAAATCTTTGGATTCAAATTGAGTCAGATTTAATGCGTGCCTATAATCAGTATCAAACTGATAAAGAATTATTGAAACTTGAAGAAGAAAACAACGATGTAGCCGAAGAGAACTTAAAGATTTCCTTAGAGAAATTTAAGTTGGGAGGTTCTACAATCTTAGAGTTGAACGAGGCACAACGAAGTTTGAATACTTCATTGAATAGGCTGACAAATGCTCGCTATAATATCAAAATCTCAGAGCTACAAATCATGCGTTTGAGCGGAGAGCTGGTTAAATAATTTAAATTAAGAATTAAGAATGTAGAATTATTAAATTTAATTCCAATAAAACATTCTTAATTCTTAACTCTACATTCTTAATTTATTTATACCGTTCTGGTTTTACCTGGCATCGAAATCTGATAATTTCCGTCTTTATCTGGTAAAGTTTTAGGCAAAGTATCCCAAGTGTAAGCGTCTGGCATAAGGTTAATATCAGAATTTAGAGCATCTTCCCATTTCACTCTTTTGCCCGAATAAGTAGCCATACGACCCATAATTGCAGTCATTGTGCTTTTCGCACCTCTTTCAGCATCATTGATTGGCTTATTGTTTACGATATGATCAAACAAGACTTCGTGTTCAACTTGATAAGGGTCACCATCACCTTCACCTTTGTGTCGCCAAATATTATTTCCTTTTAGGTCAAAAATCTTGCCTTCAGTAGCTCGCCCTTTTGTACCAATTAGATGCTCAGAAACATCAGAAACGGTACCGGGTTGGTGGCGGCACGAACTCGATAAAATCATTCCATCAGTATATTTAAACTCAACATAGTGGTGGTCATAAATTTCGCCAAATTTCTTGTCTGTTCTCACCTGACGACCGCCCATACCAATAGCTTCTGTTGGATAACCTCCTTTAAACCAGTTTATTACGTCAATGTTATGAATATGTTGCTCATTTATGTGGTCGCCACAGAGCCATACGAAATAATACCAGTTACGCATTTGGTATTCCATTTCGGTTTGGTTGGGCTTACGCTCATTTACCCAAACACCATCATTATTCCAATAGCAACGAGCCGCTACGATATCACCAATTGCACCCTCGTCAATTACTTTTTTGTAAGTTTCAAGATATGATTTTTGATAATGGCGTTGTAAACCTACAACAACTTTTAAGTTTTTCTTTTTTGACTCTTCGGCTGCTACTAAAACTCTACGAATACCTGGTGCATCGGTCGCTACTGGTTTTTCCATGAAAACGTGCTTTCCTTGACGAACAGCTTCTTCAAAATGAATCGGACGGAAACCTGGAGGAGTTGTCAGAAGCACAACATCAGCCAATGCGATTGCTTGTTTATAGCCATCAAAGCCAACAAATTTATGGTCTTCTGGTACATCGACACGGTCTTTAACTTTTCCTTTAGTTAAGTTTTGGTAGCTTGAGTCAATTCTGTCACGAAAAGCATCAGCCATTGCTACGAGTTTTACGTTTTGTTTGACCGAAAGTGCTTGTAAAGCTGCACCTGTGCCACGACCACCGCAGCCAATCAAGGCAACTTTAATGGTATCTTCAACCGAAGAATTGGCAAATGTTTCGATGGGTAAGGAAGCCATCGAGATGCCACCCACTGCGGCTGCTGAAGACTTCACGAAATCACGGCGTGAGAAATTTGAGTTCATTATCTGTTTGATTATAAAGTTGAATAATTAAATAACAAAAATACTCTAATTCTTTAATTCATTACTATAATTTCTTAAGAAATATAATTATTTTATTAAATTTTTACATAAATTTGGGTATTAAGTACTGAGACGTTAATAAACATAAAAATTATATTAAATAAATTTGATGATAAATAAGCTTTTATCGCTGCGATTCATCTCAAAACCCGTTTCTTGTATCTCAATACTTAATACAGAAATAATTACTTTCTATTCAAATTTATAATATGAAACCTCTTTTTCTTATTTTATTGCTTTGTGCATCCTGCTTTACCTATGCACAAAATAAATTTGTGGCTCGTCCGCAAGAAATTCCATCTCAAGAAACGCCTACTTTGGCTATTGGTTCAAAAGCCCCTGATTTTCGACTTCCCAATTATGATGGCAAATTTTATTCATTAAAAGATTTTGCTTCGGCAAAGGTTTTGGTAATCGTTTTTACCTGTACACACTGCCCAACAGCACAGGCTTATGAAGACAGAATCAAGAAAATTGTGGATGATTATAAAAGTAAATATGTGGCAGTAGTTGCCATTTCGCCAAATAGCCCAAATGGACTTTTATTGGAAGAATTGGGTTATTCAGACCTCAACGATGATTTTGATAATATGAAAATCAGAGCAAAAGAAAAGCAATTTAACTTTCCGTATCTCTATGATGGCGACAATGAAGCTGTTTCGATAAAATATGGCCCTGTGGCTACACCTCATGTTTATGTATTTGATAATCAACGTATTTTGAAGTATAATGGCCGCCTAGATGCCCTCGAAAATCCAAGTAAAGGTGCAAATTCGGAAGATTTACGAAAAGCAATTAATGAAGTTTTGGCAGGAAAAGAAGTAACAACACCCACAACCAAAACATTCGGATGTTCGATAAAATGGGCTTGGAAAACAGAATATAACGAGAAAAACGAAAAGAATTGGACTTCTCGCCCTGTTACACTTCAGGAATTGGACACTGATGGCATTAAAAATCTCGTAAAAAATGAAGGTTCGGATAAACTTCGTCTTATAAATGTTTGGGCAACGTGGTGCGGTCCATGTGTAATGGAATATCCTGATTTTTTAGATATTCACCGAATGTACGGGGCAAGAGATTTTGAATTTGTGTCAGTTTCAGCCGATAAATTGGAGAAAAAAGAAAAAGCCTTAAAGTTTCTGAAAGAAAAACATTCGGGCGTGAAAAATTATATTTTTAAAGATGAAGATATTTATAAACTCATTGAATCCATCGACCCAAAATGGAATGGGGCTTTACCATATACGCTTTTGGTTGAGCCAAACGGCAAAGTAATTTACAGCATTCAAGGAAGTATAGACAACCAAAAACTCAAAAAAATGATTGTTGACCATCCTAAGATAGGTCGCTATTTTTGATTTGAGCGAACGACAAATTATGAGTACGTTCACCACACAGGCACAGATTTTCACAGATTATTTTTCGTGAAATTTTGTGTAATCTATGCCTCTGTGGCGGCCAACGCTCGGTAAATATGAAATTTCTCAATACCCCCTAACCAACTCAATCGCACCAAAAACACCTGCACTATCCCCGAGTTTTGGTTTTAAGAAAAGCGTTTCAACTTTTCGATTATTGAAAATCCAGTTTTTGAGTTCTTCTGGGAACGCCTCATAAATCATGTCAATGTTTCCCACACCACCACCAATTACAATCGCATCGGGGTCAAGCACATTGACAATAGATGAAATAGCACGACCGAAAGATTTTACCAAATGCTTAAGCGTAGCTGTAGCGTGCGGGTCAGTTCCAGCTTTATGCAGTGCATAGATTTCTTTCATTGTCAGGTCATTTCCGCTCAATTTTTTATAATATTGTTGTAAAGCTGGGCCAGAAAATACATTCTCGTTGCATCCAGTTTTTCCACAATAGCACATTACGCCATCTTCTTCAAAGAAATTATGTCCCCATTCGCCACCTATTCCATGCCTACCGTTGATTACCTGACCATTCACAACCACTCCACCACCAACGCCCGTACCGAGAATTACTCCAAAAACAACTTTTGCATCGGGCAAAACATCTTTCACAATTCCCATCGTAGCTTCGGCCAAAGCAAAACAATTGGCATCATTAGCCAATTCAACTGGCACATCAAGGGCTTTTGAGAGGTCGGCTTTCATAGGTTTTCCATTCATCGACGTCGTATTGCAGTTTTTCATAGTCTGCGTAGTTGGGTCGGTCGTGCCTGGTGTACTAAAACCAATGGCCGTTGGGGTAATATTTATTTCTTCTTTTATAGAATCAATCAATCTTACTACTTGCCTAATGATATGTTCGTAGCCTTTAGTGGCTTCGGTCGGAATTCTTTTTCTTGATAAAATTTCATTGTTTTCGGCATTCATCACCACGCCTTCGATTTTCGTGCCGCCTAAATCTACACCCCAAAGTGTCTTCATTTAATGGATAATGTTTAATGGAAAATTGATATTTTTTTTCTTTTTAAGTATTCTTTTTATCTCTCTGTGCCTTTGCTCCTCTGTGCATTTTGGCTATTAACGACTCATTAACAAATGCCTAAGCAACTCCTTACAAACTTATAGCATCTTATCATAAAAGACAAGATTTTTTATAAAAAGCTAAAATAGAATCATTACAATGAAACGTTCAAATATGGTAATCTTCACAATCCTTTTTGGAGTATTTGGATTGTCATCTTGTAATACTTTCGAAGTTATTGATGGTAGCGGCATTGTTCAAACTGAGTTTCGTCGTATGGCGTATTTCAATCGAATCGAATTGTATTTTCCTGCCGAAGTAATCATTCGTCAAGGTACAACCAAAGACATTGAAATAACCGCCGAAAGCAATATCATTGATTTAGTTTACAGCCGAATAAGCGGTATTACCTTGATTTTAGATGATAATGGTCGCCTTCGTAGCAGCCACAACGTGAAAGTCTATGTGCAAGTACCCGATATCAATGCCATTTTTGTTTCAGGAAGTGGCCGTGTAGTTAGTGATAATAAAATTTTCTCAAAAAATATAAATCTACGCTTGTCGGGAAGCGGACTAATTGATGTTGCTTTAGATGTAAAAAATGATTTAGTAGCCAATTTGAGTGGTTCTGGCTTGATTTTTATGGAAGGTGATACTTATAATGGTATATATGATATTTCTGGAAGTGGAAAAATTGAGTCATTCGGATTGCATGCAGATAATTCGGATATTGTAATCAGTGGATCTGGACGATGCGAAACTACTGCACTGAGTAATCTTGACGTAAGTATTTCAGGAAGTGGAAGCGTTTGGTTTAGAGGAAATCCACGAATCAGTCAACGAATTTCGGGTTCGGGAAAGATTTTTAATGCTAATTGATTTTAATCTATAAAATTAAACCTGTAAAGTCTGAAAGAGACCTTGCAGGTTTTTTTATGCCCTCAAAATTCTCTATTTTTGCACTATTACTAACAAATAACCGTCGTCCGTCATCTATTGACTATTGACTCAAAGAATAATGGCAGAAATCAGCAAAACGTACAATCCGAAAGAGATAGAAGATAAATGGTATAAGTATTGGATTGATAATCAGTACTTTAAGTCGAAACCAAATCCCGATAAAGAGCCTTATACTATTGTTATTCCTCCGCCAAATGTCACGGGTGTCTTGCACATGGGACACATGCTCAACAATACGATTCAAGATGTACTGATTCGCAAAGCACGTATGGAAGGTAAAGAGGCTTGCTGGGTGCCAGGAACTGACCATGCTTCTATCGCAACCGAAGCAAAAGTTGTTGCGATGCTGAAAGAGAAAGGAATCAATAAAGCTGACCTTACGCGTGAAGAATTTTTGAAATATTGCTGGGAATGGACTGAAAAATATGGCGGAATTATTTTGCAACAACTCCGTAAACTCGGTGCGTCGTGCGATTGGGACAGAACTCGCTTCACGATGGAGCCAAGTTTGTATGATGCTGTAATTGATGTTTTTGTTGATTTACATAATAAAGGAGATATTTATCGTGGACATCGCATGGTAAACTGGGACCCGCAAGCCAAAACAACGGTTTCGGACGAAGAGGTTATCATGAAAGATGTTCAGCAAAAATTGTATTATATCAGATACGATGGAGCGGAGGGAAGCGTAACAATTGCCACAACTCGTCCCGAAACCATTATGGCTGATGCGGCCATTTGTGTGAACCCTGCCGATGAGCGTTTCCAAGATTTAATTGGTAAAAAAGTAAGAATTCCGTTAATCAACCGTGAAATTACGATTATTTCCGATGAATACGTAACGATGGAATTCGGAACAGGTTGCTTGAAAGTAACACCTGCCCACGACCAAAACGACTATGCCCTCGGACAAAAACATGGCTTAGATATCATTGATATTTTGACCGATGAAGGTAAATTGAATGAAAAAGCCTTGATTTTAGTCGGTGAAGATAGATTTTTAGCTCGTAAGAAGATTGCTAAATTATTGGTCGAATCTGGCAATTTAGTAAAAGAAGAAGACTATAAATCGACAGTTGGAACTTCTGAGCGGACGGGTGCGATTATCGAGCCAAAAATTTCGTTGCAATGGTTCTTGAAAATGAAACGCCTTTCGGAGCCTGCCTTGGAAAACGTAATGAACGATACTATTCAGTTGATTCCACCGAAATTCAAGAATACGTATAATCATTGGATGGCAAACGTAAGAGATTGGTGCATCAGTCGCCAACTATGGTGGGGACATCGTATTCCAGCGTTTTACATGCCGGATGGAACTTGTATCGTAGCAAAAGATAAAAAAGCGGCCTTGAAAATTGCCCGTGATAAATATCAATTATTTGCTTTGAGCGAAACTGACCTAACACAAGACGAAGACGTTTTAGATACTTGGTTCAGCTCGTGGTTATGGCCAATTTCGGTTTTTGATGGTTTCAAAGACCCGACGAACGAGGACATTAATTATTATTACCCAACCAATGATTTAGTGACTGCTCCCGAGATTTTGTTCTTTTGGGTAGCACGTATGATTATTGCTGGTTATGAATATAAAGGCACATTTCCATTCAAAAACGTTTACTTGACTGGTATCGTTAGAGACAAACAAGGTCGAAAAATGTCAAAATCCTTGGGTAATTCACCTGACCCAATCGATTTGATTGAAAAATACGGTGCTGATGGTGTTCGTACAGGTATGTTATTTAGTTCACCCGCAGGAAATGACTTGCCTTTCGATGAAAAACTATGCGAGCAAGGACGTAATTTTAGTAATAAAATTTGGAATGCCTTCCGCCTAATTCAGGGTTGGGAAACTCAGTCATCAGTCGACTATCAACAGTCAACAGTTATCAGTAATAGACTTGCAGTTTCTTGGTTCAAAACCAAGATGAATAAAGTAGTTGCTGAGACACTTGACCATTACAATAAGTTCAGAATGTCAGATGCTTTAATGAGTACGTATAATCTCATTTGGGATGATTTCTGTTCGTTGTATTTGGAGATGATTAAACCCGCTTATGTTGATGGAAAAGGCTTACCAATCGACCAAGAAACATATAATGCAACGCTCGAAATCTTTGATGAATTGATGCGTTTGATTCACCCTTGGATGCCATTTATATCAGAAGAAATTTGGCAAACGATTAGAAAAAGGAACGAAAATGAAACCATTTGTTTGGCTCAATTCCCACAAGGTGGTGAAGTTAACGAAGCTCTTTTAGCCGATTTTGAGTTATTATACGAAATCGTTTCAACGGTTCGAAATACCCGAAATGCCAAGCAAATTTCGCCAAAAGAAGCATTGCCATTGGCAGTAAAAACCGAGAATCAAGCACGTTATGAAACATTATCTGGCTTGATAAAGAAAATGGCGAATGTCTCTGATATTCAATACGTTAGCGATAAAGCAGATGGTATGAGTTTCGTTATTAAAGGTGATGAATTAACAATTGATTTAGGTAAAAATCTTGATATAGAAGAAGAAAAAGCAGCTTTACAAAAAGACTTAGATTATATTGTAGGTTTTAAGAAATCGACCGAAGCGAAATTGTCTAATGAGCGTTTTGTACAAAATGCAAAACCAGAAATTATCGAAAAAGAACACCAAAAATTAGCCGATGCCGAAACAAAAATCAAAGCTTTGGAAGAAGCTTTGGCGAAATTGGGATGAATATTTTAAAATAATTTTAAAGGGCAGTTTTGATTTTTCAAGACTGCCTTTTTGATTTGGCAAAATATCATTGATTATTAAAATCCTCCACTTCCATAATATTGTCTTCTGCGGCTCACTTTCAATTCTTGCAATAAAGCACTACGAACATTGAGCGTAAAAGAATAACTACTATTGGCTGAATACCCCGAAATCGGAGTCCAGTTAAATGCCATATCCCAACAATGCAATTCACGATTAATCGTGATATTGGTGAGCGTTGGTGCATTTAATACCATATCATAACCCGTATTAAAACCCAATTTCCATTTTGGTGTAAGGCTTAAATCTCCTTGAACTGTAATGGCCTGCGTAATTTGTGCTTTTGCCAAACCTTGTTTGTTGTAGTTAAAGTTATAGCTAAAACTCAACGTCCACGGAATCGTGAAATCTACGTATAGTTCAGGATTTGCCGCCACAAATTTCTTCATGGCATCCATTTGTGGGTTATTACTTTGCGGATTTGTCTTTGGTTTTGCCTTATCAGGATTGAAAGTTTCTGGCGAAAGACGAGTCGAAATAGCAATATTGGCTGAGCGTAGGGTTGCCAAACCAGCAAAGCCTTGCACTTGTTGAATTTTATAAAAACGACGAATACGTCCCGCAGGATTTAAGGCTCTCAATTCTGCCGTACTTTCTTCTTGATAAAAATAGGGGTCAAGTGTTGCACCCATATTTAGATTGATCAGATTCTTGAATAAATTGGTGTTTGCACTCAAATTAATATTCGAAAGATTCATCGAGTCACCAATGGCCAAGAGATTATAACTTGTGCTAAGGCTAAGATTATCAAGCAATGAAACTTTTTCAAATGCTTTGGCTGCGGTATCTGATTTTGAGCGAACTTTTGCTTCGAGTTGGTTGGTTAAACTAAAACTTATATTCCCCGATGCACCAGCCGAAGACCCTAAAGTTGGATATTTTGATAAAAGTCGTCGCAGGGTATCATAAGTTGTGACACCATTTGTAGTATTTTTATCGATTCTAACTACCTTATAATCAAAAAGTCGGTTCGTAAAATCGGGTGCATAACTCAAACTCAATGAAGGTGCTAAAGTGTGGCGAATCGCCTGTAAACGTCCTTTTCCTTTAAACTGATAAGTACCATAGACACGGGTATTCATTCCACCCGAAACTGAGGTTTGGTACGTAGGAAAAAAGCCTTTCACTGTATCGATTTTTACTGCATTTTCGCTCGCAACATATTCATAACTAAGGCTTTGTGTCGAAATATCACCTCTGAGCGATATACTTGGCGTAAAATTAATATAGCGTGCTATCTTGAAGTTTGGTAACGAAATTGGAATAGAGTAAGTACTTGTAAACTTCCCATCTTTCAAAACCTCATTGATGGCATCTAAACTACTTAGTTTTCTGACATTACTAAGGCGTTCTTGTAAGGCTTTTTGTGCAATTCTTTCTTCGATAGTTAAGGTTAAAGGATTGGCATCACGGAGTTTGATTTCTTCATTGGTCAAAGGTTTTGCTTCGATTGTAGAATAGGTGCCATTGGCATTTTCACGGACAATTTTATAATCTGAATAATTTGTAATACTATTTACTCTTGTATTCGTCGCTTGATAACCACCGCTTACGTTTAAACCAAGCCTAAATGACTCAAACCAACGGCCGATTTGCTTTTTTTCTGGCACAAAAGGATTAAATTGGTTCAGACCAACGCTATAATTGGCCGAGGCATCAACTTGCCCAGTCGTGAAGTTTTGTGAGATGTTAATGCCCGAGCTAGTCACGATTTTTTGAGCAAAAGTACGACCAAACTGCACCGAAGAATTTGAAGTGCTACTCAAATAATTACTCACATCGACCGTATTTACGTTATTTCGGTTGAAGCCATTACTACGAAGATTGACTGATGAAGAAAAGCTTCTGTCGGGGCGTTTATTGGCGGGCGAATGCGACCAACTTAGGTTAAAATCTTTGGTTTTGTAATTATTGTTATCATCAGTACCAACAACTTCTGGTTTATTATTATTGAAATTATACTGAAAATTTAAACTTCCCGAATACTTATATCGCTTAGAGTAATTTGATTGAATTCCAAGTCCGAAACTACCTTTTGTATAAATTTGACCAATAAGTTTTACGCCTATTTTTTCGTTTACAGCAAAATAATAACCAAAATCTTTGAAATAAAAACCTCGATTATTGGGGTCTTCGCCATAAGTACCCATAATGATGCCTGAAGTACCAGCTTCTTTGTTTTTTGGCACAGGAAAGAACCCAAAAGGCAATCCAATAGGAAGTGGAATTCCACTCAGTACGAAATTAAATGGCCCCGAAATAATCTGTTTTTTATTGACAAGTTTGATTTTTCGGGCAGAAATATGAAAGTGTGGTTCTTTCAAATTACAAGTCGTATATTTTGCATTGACCAAATACATATCGTCGTGTTCGTCTTTTTTTACACGCTCACCCGTCACAAAACCTTCGCCTTGTTGGGTTACGATACCTTTGATGATTGCTTTTCTAGACTTAAAATTATATCGAATAGTATCAGTATTATAGCTATCACCACTTTGTGTAAAAACAGGTTTTCCCTTAACTTTATCTCCTTGTTTGGTCGTATCGGGCGAGCCATAAGCAAAAATTTCGCTTTTTCCCCAGTCTATTTTTATGTAATCTGCTTTTAGTTCGATGTCTCCGTAAGTCACCACTGCTTTTCCGTATAGATTAAGCACTTCGCCAGAAACATCCATCACCGTAGAATCTTCTGCCATATACTTTACGGTTGACTGTAAACCTGAGTCTTTACTACGAAGCGAGTCGGGAATCGATACACGAGTGGTGTCTTTTTTCTCTTCAAAAAGTTTATTGCCAAATGGTTTTACCGTGCTTGTAGGACGAGTTGTGGTCGGGCGAGATGTATTTCCTCCTCCAAGATTCGGTAATCGTCCTGCCCCAGGAAACTGTGCAAAAGTATTGAATGATAGTATAATGAAAAGCAGAGAGAAAATTATTTGAAAACTTAACGTATGCAAGATTTTGTAACCTGCCGACGTTAAATCCGTAAATGTTTTGAGTCCCTTTTTGTCGTGGGAGGTATATTTTTTCAATTGTTCCAAAAAACGTATCTTTGTAAAAAATGTCTTATTACTATAACCTAACTAGAGAAAGCCGTGACGAGTATTTATCTAAAACTTCATTTTTTTGCTTTTTCTACAAAAACTATTCTATGAACGTATATTAATGGCACAAAATTAGCTATTATATGGTATCGAAAGAACGTTTGTCCATAAAATCATGTTAAAAAATCTTAAAGTCCTACTCATCATATTGTTCTCGCTCGAAATTGTACATGCTCAGAGCGGGAAAATACAAACTATTGTAATTGACGCAGGGCATGGTGGTAAAGACCCAGGTACACATCATAGCAAGCTCCAAGAAAAAGATATTGCTTTAAATGTGACGCTCAAACTAGGAAAAAAGTTACAACAAAATCTTCCTGGGGTCAAAATCATTTATACCCGAAAGACCGATGTTTTTATTCCGCTCCACGAGCGAGCCGCTATCGCTAATCGCAATAAAGCTGATTTATTTATTTGTATTCACGTAAATGCAAATCCACATTCATCGAAATTGAGCGGTTCAGAAACTTATGTGATGGGCTTGCACAAAACCGAAGATAATCTCGAACTAGCCATGCGTGAAAACGAAGTTATTTTGATGGAAGATAATTACAAGAAAAACTACAAAGGTTATGATTTAAGTTCGCCAATGGCCAATATTATGCTAGCCAATTATCAGAATGCTTTTATGAAAGAAAGTGTAAAACTGGCAAGTATGGTTGAGAAACAAATCTCAAAAGTGGGGCATCGCAGTCGAGGCGTTAAACAAGCAGGATTTCAGCTTTTATGGCAAACAACAATGCCAAGTATTTATGTCGAAACTGGGTATCTGACCAATGCCACCGACAAAAAGATTTTGGGAAACCCTGATGGACAAGATAAACTAGCTGATGCAATATTTAAGGCAGTAAAGGCGTATAAAGAAGAAAAGGAGAAATGATATTTTAATTTAGAATTGAGAACGGTTCGCCGTTGCTATTAAAAATTAAGTTTGTATTTTTGCAGAATATTTAAGAAAAGCATTAAGAAAATTTTCCTCTGTCATTCTTAATTCTTGATCGCAAGAGCGAACGCGTCTTATGTATATGTATAATAATTATGCTTCATTCGTTTTATGAAAAAAGAATATAAAGTTGGTTTATTGGGTATTATTGCATTTGCAATATTTTATTTAGGGTTTAATTTCTTGAAAGGTTTGGATGTTTTCCGTACTGAAAACGAATACTTCACCTATTACGAAAATGCCGAAGGTTTACAGACATCAAACCCTGTAACTTATAATGGTGTGCCAGTTGGACGTGTGGTTTTGGTAGAGCCAGAACAAGACAAAAACCGCGTAAAAGTGATGCTAGCTATCAAGCGAGACATCAAATTAAGCGATAAAACCATTGCTATATTGGCCGATAATGGTCTTTTAGGTGGAAAAGTTATAAAACTTAGAATTGAGGCAGGAAAAGCTTTAGGTGACGAAGGCATTATGTTGAGCGAAATCGAGAAAGGAATGGTAGCTTCCGTAACCGATAAATTAACACCAACTCTCAAAAATGTTGATTCGCTACTGACCACAACTACGGCAATCATCAAGCAATTTGACCAAACGGCGGTTGCTCTCAAAGCCCTTATGGAAAGTGCTACCCAAACTACTGCAGGTGTCAACGGAATTGTGGCAGCAAACTCAAAAAATCTTTCAGCAATTACAGCTAATGCCGCAACTTTGACTGCCAATTTGAATACTTTATCGAATAATCTTGATGCTCAAATTAAGCCAATTTTGAAGAAAAGTAGTACTTTTGCCGACTCATTAAATGCCATGCGTTTGGGGCAAACGGTCAATCAATTGAATAGTTCGATTGCCGGTTTACAAGGTGTTATCAAAGAAATTAACCAAGGAAAAGGAACATTGGGCAAGCTTGCTAAAGATGATTCACTTTACGTAAATCTTGATAGAACAGCCGCAAACATTGCTCTTTTAATGGCCGATATGAAGTCAAACCCTAAACGATATGTACATTTTTCATTGTTTGGGAAGAAAGAGAAAAAATAGTTATTTTTATTGAAACATTAAAAATCCGTAGCTTAAGCACAACCTAAAGCTTCGGATTTTTGTTTTTGTCCTTTTAGGTAGTTTATTACATGGCTGTTTCGCATAAAAACATAAATAAATCCTTAATTTTACACCTCAATTTTATAAGAAACCTTAATGTCCGAAAAACGTTGGTCGTATAAACCTACTCCAAGCACCGAATCGGTTATCGAACTTTCGCAAGCCATCCATGTCGATAAAGCACTTGCCGCTATGCTCCTTCAACGAGGTGTCACGGCTTTTGACGATGCCCGAGATTTTTTTCGTCCGCAGCTAAGCCATTTGCACGACCCATTTCTGATGCTAGATATGGAAGTAGCCGTTAGGAGACTTAGAGAAGCTATCGAAAATGGCGAAAAAATAATGGTTTACGGTGATTATGATGTTGATGGCACAACGGCAGTAGCTCTCGTATATGGTTTTCTATCAACCTTTTATCCTAATTTAGAACATTATAATCCCGACCGCTACGAAGAAGGATATGGGGTTTCAGTACAAGGCATTGAATGGGCTGCCGAGCAGGGTGTTTCACTCGTTATTTGTTTGGATTGTGGTATCAAAGCCCAAGATAAAGTGACTTTGGCTAAAGAAAGATTTAACATTGATTTTATCATCTGCGACCACCACGAACCTGATGAAACCTTACCTAATGCAGTGGCTGTGCTCGACCCAAAACGTAAAGATTGTCCGTATCCATACAAAGAATTGACAGGAAATGGGGTTGGTTTCAAACTGCTTCAGGCTTTCTGCATGCGTTCTGAAATGCCAATTGAAAATTTGTATGAATTTTTGGATTTATGTGTAGTTAGCATCGGCTCTGATATTGTACCGATTACAGGCGAAAATCGAGTTTTGGCTTATTATGGTTTGAAAAAACTCAATGAAAATCCACGAATCGGATTAAAGGCTTTGAAAGATGTAGCGGGTTTTAAG
Organism: Emticicia agri; assembly: GCA_945860265.1. GTDB lineage: Bacteria > Bacteroidota > Bacteroidia > Cytophagales > Spirosomataceae > Emticicia > Emticicia agri_A. The sequence continues at coordinate 44,785 of CAMAQF010000023.1, forward strand.
ACCCCAATGACTGTAGAAAACGTGGTTTTTGTATTAGGCCCAAGAATCAATGCAGCAGGTAGGATAAAACACGCCAAAGCAGCCGTACAGCTTTTATTATCAAATGATTATGATGAGGCGTTGGCATTTGCAGGCGAAATACAAAAACATAATTCTGAGCGAAAATCCTTCGACTCTCGCATTACAGAAGAAGCACTTGCGATGATTGAGGGTGACGAATGGCTACTCAATACTGCCAAAAGTACGGTGCTTTATCGAGAAGATTGGCACAAAGGAGTTATCGGAATTGTGGCGAGTCGTTGTATCGAAAAATATTATCGTCCGACAATTATTCTCACAAAATCGCATGAAAAAGCAGCAGGTTCGGCTCGTTCGGTAGCAGGTTTCAACCTTTACGGAGCAATCGAAGAATGTGCTGATTTGCTGGAACAATTTGGTGGACATACACATGCCGCAGGGATGACCATGCCTATCGAAAATATTGATGCCTTTCGCTTAGAATTTGATAGAGTTGTAAGCAAATATATCACGCCCGAACAATTAACGCCCGTCGTAACCGTTGATTTAAAGATAAAATTGGCTGAAATTAATCAAAAATTTTATCGAATTATGAACCAAATGGCACCTTTTGGGCCACAAAATATGCAGCCTGTTTTAGTAACAGAAAACCTAACACTTAAATACGCCCTAAGAGTAATGAAAGAAAAACACTTGAAATTGGAGCTTTTTGAAGAAGAAACAGGGGCAATTTTGTCCGCCATCGGTTTTGGAATGGTAGAGGAGCATTTTGAGCGATTGAGTACCAATAAATATTTTAGCCTTGCATATCAAGTCGATGAAAATACTTTTAATAATAAGACATCTTTGCAATTGATGATAAAGGATATTAAGTATAGTTAAGAAATATTAACGCTGACTTTTGTTGATTAAAACATAATTTTGTTGTAAGACAGGTTTGCAACCTGTAAAATCTGAGATTAAGAAAACGAGAGGTTGATCAAAATCTGAGAATAAGAAAACGAGAGGTTGAATCAAATCTGAGAATAAGAAACGACAGGTTGAAAACCTGTTCTACTAAAAATAACAGGTTGAAAACCTGTTCTACAAATATGATTTTAAGAACAGAAAATTTAATAAAAAAATACGGACAGCGATTGGTCAATAATAACGTAAGCTACCAAGTAGGGCAGGGCGAAATTGTTGGACTTCTCGGCCCAAATGGTGCGGGCAAAACTACATCTTTTTATATGGCTACTGGCCTTGTAAAACCAAACAGTGGCAAAGTTTGGCTTGACGATTTGGATATTACTTCGTTGCCTATGTATAAACGTGCAAAACTGGGCGTAGGATATTTGGCACAAGAAGCCTCAATCTTTAGGGATTTGACGGTAGAAGAAAATATTTTGGGAGTTTTGGAATTGGCAAAACCAAACATGACAAAAGCCGAACGCAAAGAAAAAACTGAATCGCTCCTCGAAGAGTTTAGCTTGACCCACGTTCGTAAAAATAAAGGAATTGTGTGTTCGGGTGGTGAACGCCGCCGAACTGAAATCGCTCGTGCATTATCGGTTGACCCCAAATTTATTTTGCTCGATGAACCCTTTGCAGGCGTTGATCCAATTGCGGTTGAAGAGATTCAAGGAATTGTGTCCAAACTAAAAGAAAGAAATATCGGAATTTTGATAACTGACCATAACGTAAATGAAACACTTTCAATAACCGACCGAGCCTATTTGCTTTTTGAAGGAAAAATCCTCCGACAAGGAACAGCCGAAGAATTGGCAAGTGATGAATTGGTAAGAAAAGTATATCTTGGACAGCATTTTGAGTTGAAACGTAAGGTTTAATAGATACGCTACTAACAAAAATCGGTTTAAGATTCATAACCTTAAACCGATTTTTATTTATCTTGGTCTTGGTGGTCGTCCACCACTAGGAGGAGGTGGTGGCCCTGGACGTTCGGCTTCCAACTTTAAAAATTGTGCATATTGAGCTGGACTAAGAATGCTTTTCATAGATTTTTGAAACTCCTTTTTATTAGCATCCAATGCAGCTCTTTTATCTTTTTCTTCTACTTTACTAGCAAAAACTGCATCCATTTTCTTGATATTATTCAAAAAAGCAGCATTCACTTTTTTTGAAGTAACCGCATTTAGGTTCAATTCTTTAGTCATTCTTTTAGTAAAATGATCTGCATTTAGCATTGGTGGGCGTTCACCTCTTGGGCCTGCTTGAGGTTGTGCAAATGCTTGAAAGCCGATTAAGGCAAATAATAAAATGATAATTCGTTGTTGCATAGTTTTCCGTTTTCGATGAAGGCTTTATCTTTATATAAACCTAATTCAAAACAGATTATGATATTCTTTTATTATCCAATGTTTTAAATTAAATTGAGATTGTATAAATAAGCCAAATAAAAATAATAGAAAATCACCAACAAAAATCCTTTTTTCTTTTCTAATTTGCATAAATATTCTCATTCAAATTTTACCTTAGACCATGAAATTAATTTCCACCAAACTACTGATTTTTGTAATTATTCTAGTATTTTATTCAAATTCATTTGCCCAAAACATCGCCGAAACTTTTGTGTATGGCGATGCCCTGCCTGATGCTCCCGAACTTGCTCCTCGTGGCGAATACAAAATTGGCGTTCGGACGCTTGGTTTTGTGAATAAAAACCAAGTTGATGTCCTAAAATCTAAAGGGGGCATTGACCCAACCTACGACCGACCACTCAAAGTGGAGGTCTGGTATCCGGCCAATGTGGCAGCCAATATAAATGATTTAGTAATTTACGACCAAGTGATGGGTTCTTCAAGTGACCCCAAACGCCCACTGATTCCATTTACATTCTTAGGCCGTTCTGTGCGTGATGTTGCTCCCAAAACCACCGATGGAGCGTTTCCGCTCGTTATAGTTTCACACGGATATTTAGGTTCAAGACTTTTATTGACTTATTTGACTGAAAACCTAGCCTCAAAAGGATATATCGTAGTGGCTATTGACCATACAGAATCGACTTTTCGTGATGCTGCTGGTTTTCAAAGCACCTTGCTCAATCGCTCGAAAGATGATATTTTTATCATGAATCAGATTGCAAATTTAGGAAAGGATAATAGCAGTTTTTTATCAGGAATTGTTGACGACCAAAATATCGGACTCATCGGCTATTCGATGGGTGGATATGGCGTTTTGAATGTGGCAGGTGCTGGTTATAGCGACCAAATCATTAAAACTTTTGGAACTTTGAGTGGTGGTAGTAAAGCTATTCAAGTACGTACTGGCAATAATGCTGAATACAAAGCAAGTATCGACCCTCGTATGAAAGCAGTCGTAGCTTTTGCTCCGTGGGGAATGGAACGTGGAGCTTGGGATACCGAAACTTTGAAAGGCTTAAAGGTTCCGACATTTTTTGTGGCTGGAAGCCAAGACGATGTTTCGGGCTATGAGAAAGGAATCAAAGCGATTTATAATGGTGCTGTAAATGCCAATCGTTATATGCTCACTTATATGAACGCTCGCCATAATGTTGCACCAAATCCTCCACCTGCTGAGTCAATGAAACCAGGTTTACATTTTGATGAATATTACCGCTACGCCGAACCCGCTTGGAACGAACGCCGCATCAATAATATTAATCAGCATTTCGTAACTGCTTTTTTGGGTATTCATCTCAAGAAAAAAGATTACATTAAATACTTAGATGTAAACCAAAACTCAAACGATAAACCCTGGACAGGTTTCAAGCCTCGTGCTTCGGT
>CAMAQF010000024.1 GCA_945860265.1 Emticicia agri
TATTCGTCCCTACAATTACCTGCATGGTACTCAGCATTTAGACATCTACGGACATCCTAGGGTGTTAGCTCAACTTAAACGTGAGTTTGCTTACGCTTTTGAAGAACAAAAATATCCAGGCGTACCATTGATTAATGTGCATGAAATTGCGGGTCATCAGGCGTTTAAAGTCAAAGATAAGATTTTTACGCCTATTGAAGTACTTCATCATCGTTTGCCAGTTTTAGGCTTCAGAATCCAAGATTTTACTTATATCACTGATGTAAATTCTATTTCTGATCAAGAATTAAAAAAGGTTTATGGCTCAAAATTATTAGTATTAGGGGCTTTACAACGTGTGAAACATATTTCCCATTTTACACTTGATGAAGCGATTGAAGTTGCCCAGAAAGTAAATGCCGATATGACTTATTTTACCCATATCAGCCACAAAATGGGTTTGCATAATGAAGTCGAAAAAGAACTTCCGCCCAATATTAGATTGGCTTATGATGGTTTGAGGGTGAAGATATAAATATTCTTTGATTTAAAATCTTATATATATTATTGTTGCAGAAAGATGACCGAAAAGTGGAATAATGCCGTATTTATAACACAATAAAATTGTACTTTTGGAAGTATTTTACGTCATAGAATCCTACAAAGAATGGCAATTGAACAAACTCCCAAAAACGAACTTCCTCCAAAATATTATCTCGAATACTTCAATTATGTACTGGATTTTGTACAGGAAAAATACCGCCATATCTTGAAAGAGGATGAATGGCGTTTCTTGCGAAAATACTATTGTTTGAGTGAAGATGCCCAGTGTCTTTTTATTCGTTTTTCAAATAGACGTGGATTGTTTTTTCGAGTTAATAAATTGTCTTATAGTGAATTAAATGATATTCCTTCATTACTAAATGAATTGATTGAACGAGAATTTATTGAAAATCTTAACCCAGAAAAACACAAAACATTTAGTAAAGAAATCTTAGGTGTTTGCACTACGAAAGAATTAGTAGGGCAATTCCAAGAACCTGTTTCTAAATTGCTAACAGACAAGAAACTAAGCTATAAAAAACTCAAAAAAGAAAAACTCGTAGAGGTAATTTTACAAGATTTTGAACTAAATGAAATCGTAAAAATACTCAATAATTTTGAGCCAATCATTAAAGTGTGCTTTGAGTATGAAGTAACTTTTATGAAGTTTTTATTTTTTGGAAATCGCTACCTTGATATGACCGAGTTTGTGATGCGTGATATGGGTTTCGTACAATTTATAAACCATGATGATGATAAACTTGTAGCTCGATTTACTACCCGAAAAGATGCCGAAGATAAATGGCTTATCACCGACCAAAATGATCTATTTTATCAATTAAAAGATGCCGCTCCCGCACTTGAAGTTTACGACTGGTTTATGAATTTTGCTGATTCTGTGAATGATTTAAGCGAAGTCGCAAAACCTTCTTACGAACGTTTGATTATCAAAGTGGCTACTTTTTTGGAGAAAAGTAAACTCTTTGATGAAGCAATCTTAGTTTACCGTCTTACCGAGCAAGTTCCTTCAAGAGAGCGGCAAGTACGAACACTTCAAAAATTAAATCATACCGACGAAGCATTTTCTTTGTGTCAGCAAATGATTGAGTATCCCAAAAATGCCGACGAAAAATTTTATGCAATTGACTATCTTAATAAACTTAATACCAAAAAACGAACTAAGAAAAGTACAACATCTTGGCTGCATCAAGCTGAATCAATTACGATTTCTATTGATTTCAGGCATCAAGTCGAAATGGGCGTGGTTGATTATTATCATCAAGAGGGTAAATTGGCAGTATTTGCAGAAAATCATCTTTGGCGAGCCATTTTTGGCTTAGTATTTTGGGATATTGTCTTCGACCCAAGTTTAGTTGCTTTTCACCACCCGTTCCAACGTAGGCCTTCTGATTTGTATTTACCAGATTTTTATGAAAAACGTAAAGATTTAATCATAAGTCATTTAGAAAGTTTTAACAATGTCCAAGATTTACTGATTTATATGGGACAGCAGTATGAATCAAATTTTGGTATCGCTAATCCTTTTGTGGTTTGGTTAGAGCAGATTTGGTTAATTGTTAGAAAAGCGGTCGAGTTGATAGAATTTGAAGCTATGAAAAAAATACTTCACGAAATGTCGAAAAATCTGGTAGAGAATTTACGTGGTTTTCCTGACCTTTTCTTGTGGGATGATACCTCAGTAGATAACGTTGCTGGTGGATATTGTTTTGTAGAAGTAAAATCACCGACCGATAATTTATCTAATCAACAGCTTTCTTGGTTACAGTATTTTCAAGAAATCGGTGTAAATGCTAAAGTTTTACGGGTTTATTGGAAAGAAAATGATACATTAGAAATGGAAAATAGTCAACCGCCGACAGACGAAAGCTCGGAGTAGAATTTTTAATCAACAAATTGAAATTTTTAGAATAATTATACTTTGATGATTAACAGGAGAGGTTTTATCTAAAAAGTTGCCCTTGCGTCGGGATTGATTATGTTTTCTAAAAAAAATTTAGCTTTTATTTAAGAAACTAAAAAACTCATCCTCGCTTTGGTCGTTTTGTGAAATTAGTGTTTTGTTTAAATTTTAAACCACATCAACTAGAATTGATGCGTTTGGGCACAGAAAAAGTGTTTGGAGAGGTGAAAATGATAGAAGGTAACTTTGGTTATCTGATTACAAGTGGGAAAGATGAAAAAGGAATGATTGATATGAAGTTTATTAATGCTATTAAGCATTCGGCTGAAAGTGGTCAAACGGCGAAGATTGAAATGTAAAAGAAGAAACTCAAGTTAAAAAATAACCTGAGTTTCTTCGTTTTTAGGGTAACAGCAAATTTTATTTTGGGTTCAACGATAATTATTTTGAGGTTTCAAAGCTTTAGATCAGTAGCTTTAAATTGTCATTTACTAAGAAAATACTTTGATGGTTTGAAAGAAGGTATAAAATGTTCTGCTAAATCAACGGTTTGTTTTTGCTTTATAAGCTGTACTTTTTTAGCTGCTCTTCTTTTAGTTGTGAAAGTACCAAATCCTTTGAAGGTAATTTTGTTTCCGTTGGCTATTTCATCTTTGATTAATGCAAAAAGTGCTTCGGTAATCACCGAAACTTCTGTCGTATCTATTTTATTGACGCGACTAATTTGTAGAGTAAGGTCTGCTCGGGTCATTGATTGTTTTAAATTTTAAAGCAAAAGTTTATACTAAAAACTAAAAATGAATGTTGGTATTAATAAAGAAATCTTATTTTTTCTTGTTTTTTTACAATAAATACAATTACTTAGTAATTCAAAAGTAATCTTGATTGTAAGTAAACACAAGTAAAAAAAAAGAAATTTATGAATCGTTTGATTTTGTAAGTGAAGCTCTTTTAATTGTACATGAAAAATTTTAAATAAGATTAAAACGCTCTTGAAATGAGGATAAATACATTGATTGTTGATGACAACTTAGTTTGGCAAAAAATTATCAGCAAGTTTGTACAGCTGAATCCAATACTTAATTTGGTTGGAGTTTGCGGCTCTGCAATGGAAGCATATGCAAAGTTGGTTGATGGCGATATTGACTTATTGATTTGTGATATTGAGATGCCTGAAATGTCAGGGCTTCAATTTGTAAATAGCCTGCGAATAGCACCAATGGTAATATTTGTTTCGGCTCATCGCGACTATGCTCTGGACTGCTATGAAGTTTCTCCTGTCGATTTTCTTTTGAAGCCACTTGACCTTAACCGTTTTCTAAAAAGTATAGAAAAAGTACGACTTCGTTATCTTAATCAAAATGAAATTGCTGAAATTGAGCCCTACTTTTTTATAAGAGAAAATTTAAATCATGTTCAAATACCATACAAGGATGTAATTTATATGAAAGCTCAAGAGAATTTTTTACAAATCGTAACATCCATAAAAAGTTTTCTTCCAATATTGTCTATCTCCAAAATGGAAGAGCAAATCAAAGGTGATAGATTTCTAAGGGTACACCGCTCTTTTTTGGTAAATCGCTCTGAAATAAGTTTGATTGGGAAAAATGAAATTATACTTTCAAATGGGCTATCTATTCCTATTGGCGATCAGTATCGCACACAAATTAATCGAAAACATTTGGACGGAAATTTAGTAACTAGAAATACCTAAATGATGTTTTTTATGTTGAATAATTGTTTAAAATTTTGGTTAAAATTTAAGCTGAGTTTATGGATATTTTTTTGTTATGTCCCTGAAATTGTGACTGCACAAGATATTCCTTCATTAAAGGCAAGTTTGTCTTCAATAAAAGTAGATTCAACTCGAAGTAGGCTCTTATATGAATTGGGAATGGCCTACGAACGAACTTATCCTGATTCTTCATTTTATTTTATCAACCAATCTTTGCAACTTTCAAATAGTACTAATAATACATTTGGCGTTGCAAGAGCGATGTATGGGCTGGGTTATATTAATATGTATTATGCAAAAGATGAAACCAAGGCCTTAGCGTGGTTTAATAAGTCAATTGCAATCTCAAAAAAAAATAACATCTATCTTTATCTCTCTAAAAGCTACTTTATTATTGGTATAATTTCAGATAATCAGCGAATTGGAAATTCCTTAGAACTTTACAACAAGTCCTTGTTTTTTGCTAAAAAAGCAAAAAATTGGGGTGCCAAAAATGATGTTTTTTCAATTTTAAGTATATATTTCTTTAAATTACGTAAATATAATGAAGCTGAGAGGTATATTATATTAGCAATGGAGGAAAGTCAAAAAAACGATTTGGATGTGTGGTTTTCTAATGGCGTGGATTATTGTAATTTATTACTTTTTCAGAAAAAAGACGCTCAAGCCATTGATTTTGCAAAAAAAATGCAAACTGAAAAGCAAAGATTAAAAAAAAATATTGGGGAGTTTGTTTACTTAAATGATATAGGCAGATTAGAAACTATTCTGAAAAATTACTCAGAAGCTGAAAAATCCTATTTACTAAGTCTTTCAATAGAAAAAGCCAAACCCAAAGTTGATACTTTTCATTTGTATTTTATTTTCAGAAACTTAGAAGGATTATACAGGCAGCAAGGAGATTACAAAAAAGCCTATCAAGCCAGTAAAGATTTTTTGGAAGTTACCCTTTGGCTGAAAAACAAAACCCAGACCCAAGATAGTAAATTACAAATGACTAAATTGAAAGCCAATTTTGATATTGAGAAAAAAGAAAGTTAAATTGCACTTTTAGAAACAAAACAAAAACAACAGCGAGTTTTACTGATAGCAATTAGTATTATAGCAACAATGCTTTCTGCTTTTTTGTTTTTTTTGCAAGAAAATAAACAAAAAATTTAACTTCAAAAAGAAGCCTTGAGCGAATTGAATTCTACTAAAGATAGGCTTTTTGCCATACTTTCTCATGATTTGCGTTCACCCGTAGCAATCTTAAAAAACAGCTTAATGTTGATTAAATGGGGAGCCTTGAGTCAAAGCGAATTTGCCGAGTTAACGAATCGATTAAATATTCAGCTTATAAACGTAAGCAATATTTTAGATAATGCCATAAATTGGGCAATGTCACAGATGGAAGGTTTAAAGCCTAAAGTCATAAAACTGAATGTGTCTGAAATTATCGAAGAAAAAATTGTAACGTTACTGTCAACGCAACGAGCAAAGCAAATCAAAATTCAAAACCAAGTTTCGCCAATTGCAGAGGTAATCTTTGATAAAAATAATTTTCAAATTGTCACTAATAATTTATTACAAAACGCTTTGAAATTTACTAATTTTGGTGGAAATATTGTGTTTAATTTAATAAATGAAAATAATTTAGTTATCGTCTCAATTTCAGACGATGGAGTAGGAATAGCCGAAGATAAACTAAAAACCCTGTTTGAGTTAGGAAAAAATGACTCAACTTTAGGGACATCAAAAGAGCAAGGTACTGGTTTGGGCTTGCTATTGGTAAAAGAATTAGTTGAACTGAATGGTGGAAAATTAAGCATTGAAAGTAAACTTGGGCATGGAACAACTTTTTATATCAAGTGTCCTGCTATTATAGATGTTTAGAGTTCAATTTGCTGCGAAATTTTACAAATATCGTAGGCCACTTTCTGAATATTTATAAATTGTTCAGTAATCAAAATCATGCTTTCATCTGATTCTTCAAGCGGATGGTTTTTTACTTTTAAAAGTTGAATATTTTGTTTTACCACATACTCACTTTTTTCGATGATTTTTATGGCTTCCTTCAGCAAAACCTCTGTATTTTGAGAAATTTCTTCTGTAGCATCGAAGTTTGGAAGTGTATCAAAATGCTCTCTCGAATATAATGCAAGCGTAGCTACGTAGGATGAAAGAAGGTGGTTTAATACCGAAAACTTATGTAGCTCTTTGATACTTATCTGTTTATGCTTTGGTTCAGAAACCATCCTTTGAATCCCAGAAGCTAAGTTGGCACTTCGCACAAAAACCTCTTTTCTCACAATCTTATATGGCACTCGTTGGTAATCTCTGCCAAAATATATCTGCGAAACTTGATGATAATAAGCCAAATTGGCTTCTAGCATTTCAATTAAGGTATTTTTTAGCTTTTTGTGTTCCCAATGTGGTAATAAAACATAACTTCCAAAAAACGCCAGTCCGCCACCAATTGCTGTATCATAAACTCTCTCAATAAGTAAAGCATGGCCTCCCATTCCCAAAAAATCAAACAAAATCAATATAAAAGGAGTCATAAAAACTACGCTGACGAGATAGGTTTTTCGTTGAAAACTATAAGTGCCGAGCATACAAATCAATAAAATTCCGAAAAGCCAGTATTTATCAGTTACATAATTTAAAATGAGTATTTCAATCAAAGCACCACCAATTGTACCGAAAAGCCTATCAAGATTTCGTTCTTTGGTGAGGCTGTAGGAAGGTTTCATAATCACCATGATAGTCAGGAGAATCCAATTGCTGTGTAAAAGTTGCGTTGATTGAGAAATAATAAAACCAACGAGCATCATGCCCGAAACTCTAAGTGCATACCTAAAGTTTTCTGATTTTAAGTTAAGATTATCCAGAAAAATATTGATGTTATATACTTGACTTGTGGTGAAAGCCGTAGTTTGAACATCATTTCTTGATAGTTTTTTCTGCTCTTTTGCACTAAAATAGCCTTTTATTTTCTTAATTCGATTGAAAATATTCTCAATATTTACCTCAATGTTTTTCAAAGCTTGCAGCCCAATTATTGAGATTGATTCATCTTTGGTATTAAATGTTTCAATTTTTGCTTTTAGGGCGTGTAGTTTTCGGGTTAAAAGTTGATTGAATTCGGGTTTACTGCCATCTTTCAAAGATTCGCTGATTTCTTCAATTTGTTCTGACAAAAGGTTTAGAATATGTTCAAAATCAACCAAAACTCCTGTATGGTCAAATTGTTTGTGTAGTTTTTGATAATTATAAAAAGTTGACATAATTTGTTCGTATAAATCGACTATATCAACAAAAATTGCTAATAGGAGTCGCCCTTCTTGCGAGTTTTCCTGTATAATTTTAGGGTTTTTCAAAAGTTGCTCCCTTACAGTATCAAGTTTTTCGTTGACTGATATTTGAGCTTCTATTAGTTTTGTATAGTTTTCGTCGTAGTCCATTTCTTCTTTATAAAATCCTGCTTTGATTCGCAAAAAAGCGGCGATTTCGGAGATAGATTCGGCCAAAGAAAGCCTTGCCAAACGATAGGGCATAATTTGGTAAATAGATAAACTGAATAAAGCGTACCAAATTCCACCAAAAAAAATATGGAGCGAATAAAGTAAAATTTCGTTTATTGGGCGAACATCATCAATGCCAATAATCATAACCAACAATGCGGCCACGCCAATAGAGGCTGCCCGTGGACCAAAAACATAAAGCATTGAGCATAAGAAGCTTAACCCAATTACAAACGCACCGAGTGAGTACACTGAAAGCCCAACAAAACTGGTAAGTAGCGAAATAATTGTCACCAAGCCAATGGTCAGAAACATGCTATTTCGGCGATGAGAAATAGGGCCTGGTGCATCAGCAATACTTGCACAAACTGCACCCAACGAAAATGAAATGCCTATTTTCAGTAAATCAAATTGAGCAAGAACTAAGCTCGGAATTACAACTCCAAACGTTATTCTGAGTCCATCACCGAAGTATTGACTAAGAATGAATCCTTTGACGTTGCTAGGAATTTCCTTTGGTGAAAAATTGATTTCCATGCTAAAAATTGAGTTTTATTTTTTCTAAAGTTGTTGGTAGAGTCTGAACTTACCGAATTTGAATACTTCTATTTAATAATGAAAACAGAGCGTAGATGCAAACGGTAACTGAGCGAAGCCTTAAAGAATTGTCAAAGTCAAACTACCAACAAAACTGCAAAATAGTGGCAAAAAGCGGCAGAGAGTACAAATAAATGCCAAATGAAATGATTATAAGGAATCTTCTGATTTTGGTAGAAAATTGTGCCTATCAAATATAGCATTCCACCAGCCGCTAATAAATAAATTGAATTATTGGGCATTAAGTTCCAAAAGCTTGAACCTAAGAAAAACACCAAACATCCAATAAAAATATAAATTAGCGTAGAAAGTAATCGAAACTGGCCAGTAAAAAAGATTTTTTTCAAGACACCGAAGGCAATTAAAGTCCATTGAATGATGAGAAACCAAAATGCAGTTTGAGAAGAAGTATATAGAATTATAAACGGAACGTAAGTTCCGCCAATGAGAAAGAAAATGCTAATATGGTCGAAAATTCGGAGTATTTTTTTTACTAGAGGATTAGAAAAAGTATGATAAAGTGTTGAAAAAGTAAACATTAACAAGATTGTAAAGCAATAAAAAACAACCCCAAAAGTAAGAATTAGATTATTGGTTTGCACTACTCTCGCAATCAAAACGGGCGAAGCCACAACCGCCAACAAGATTCCAAAGCCGTGTGAAATGGCATTGACTATTTCGATTTTTATCTCAGATGGAGTGTTCATTAAGTGTAATGACGAATTTAATCGGGGTCGCCCGTGCGATTACGACTGATGAATAAAAAACCTTTTGTATTACATTAATAATTACTCCCAGCCCCACCACCGCCAAAATCACCTTTGCCATAATCGGTATTACTGGTCTGCTGAGGCTGTTGTATGGCTTGATTGAAAATAAAAGCTTCTAAATTTTTATATTCATTAGTACCAATAGCTTTAGAGGTAAGACTGAATTTTGGTATTCTAAGGGTACGAATAGCCCAAACGCAGACTCCCGTCAATAATAATCCTGCTATCGTTAAAGCCCATTCGAGGGGTAATACTGAAAAATAATTATAGTAAGTGTACATCGAAAATGTGGCTGCACCGATACCGACGATTAAAAATTTTCGGTCGTGCTTTCTCAGTCCATAAACTACATAGCACAGTGGTATGATTGTACTGAATAGATAAAAGAGTGGTGCAAAATCAATTTGAATTGAATACGTTAAACCATTCAGTAAAGCATTTCCCTCTCTGACCACCATATAATTACCTGCACAACAAAGAGTAGCTAAAGTCAGAATTGTGATGATATTCTGAGCTCCTTGGTAGTAAAATTTCTACTTCTTTTTTCTTCCAAAAGCAAATAAAAAAATAGGTAATAGCAGATATAATCATAATCACAAACGGAATAATAACCTTGCCAATTGGATATTTAGTAATTAGAATAAACCAAAAAGCAATCCAAGTGATATATGTCACAAAAGCCACGATAGGGTCAGCATATCGAAGCAGTGCGGGCAAAAGAATAGCTAATGCAATTATACAATATATCCAATTAGGTAATTCAAAGTTAGTAAATTCGATGTTAGTAAATTGGAAAACGGCAACGAAAGCCGAAATCAGAAAGGCATAGAGTAGAGCATTATCAACGCCAGACCGATAGAAATTATTTTTTTTGATAAAATACTCAAGAAAATATAGAAAAATGGCAGAGTAAATCAAACTTATTATTGAAAATCCAAAACGAGATTCAGAAAAAATCGACCCGAGAATGAGGTAAACAAAAAATAATCCTGCCGCTACCACAATACAAGTAAATAGAAATAATCCAATTTTTACGAAATCATTTGATTGGTGGAAACCCACAGGAAATGCTGTATACGCTTCATTGCGTTGTTCGTCACTGATTGATTTTTTCAAAAACCAATCATCAATTATTTCTTGATTATTGATGTTTTCGACCCAAGTTTCGTTATATGCTTTTTTCATTTCTTTAGACCTACAATTTCTTTAATTTTGATTAAAAACATGACAATTCCCGCTGCTGAAAGTATAAAATAAAGTAGATACAAAAACGAGTCGCTAGGAAGAATTTTTAGTGCAGTATAGGTAAATGCAATATAGCCATAAATTAAACCCATTAACAGAAACAAATAAGAGTGTTTGGTGCGAGCATAAGTAATGCTCAGATAGGATAAAACTACGATGATTATTCCGTAAATAAATTTCAAATCAAAGGCAAAAAGGCCTGAAAGAGACGCAATAAATGTTAGATTTCCACCAAAAAGAAAGTAAGTAAAACTAAAGTGTTTTTTTAATTCTTTTTGAAACGATACCCAAGCAATTATAATTAGAAATATACCTAATAAAATTGCCGTAATTATCATGTCTTGGCTATTGAAATCATTATTTTTTAGTAATTGGAGTGGTGTAATTGTTATTCCAATCCAAGAAGCCAATGCAGTAATTGCCATTAATAAAACTCCTCGATGGTCAAGATAATAAGCACAAAAAAAGAATAAAATAGCTGGTAGAATTACCGCAAGGCTGTATTGAGTACCAAATAAGTTATATTGATATTGTAGGTATCCTTCGAGCGTTAGAAATGCCAAACAACCACCGAGCAATATAAAATCAGCAAAGTTTGTATTTTCTTCTGTCTTGCCCCAAGAAAAAGGCTTTTGATTCTTAAAAGCGAAATAAAAGCAAGCCACGCAAGCCAAAGCCAAGAGACCAATAATAATATTATGCCCAATGGTATCAATGTTTTTGTATACCAGTATACCCAAACCAGTAACCAAAAGCATAATACCTGGATAGAGTATTAAACGGAGCTCCCAATGAATAGAAAATGGCTGATTCAAATCAGAAACTTTAATTTGGGTGGCCTGTTCGTCCGCAATTATATTTTTTTCGGTAAGTTTTTCAAGCAAGGACAAGAATTGCATAGGCTTTTGCTACTTTTTTAATAAAAGTAACAAATGTTTTTCATTAGCAAAATTTTATTTTTTAATAAGGTAATGAGATACAAAAAACGATATTTAGGATTAGATATGGCACGCCTCAGCGACAAAAGATTAATTATCAGCAAAATATATAACAAATTATTGTAACTTATTTTTATATCATTAAATCATAGAAATATTATTAAAATTTCTTTTTTTTTCTTCTAAGAAAAAATTTTAGCACGGAGTTTGCTTCAAATTAATCAAATTAAAATAAAAAATACTATGAAAAAAGTTTTGTTATCTTCGATTATTACAGTTTTTAGCTTAAGTTTCACTTTCGCACATGATTATAATGGAAATAATTTGATAATTATTCCACCAGATAATTCTGATAAAAGTATAATTATCTCAAAAAATTCGAACAAGCAATTAAATAACATTTTAGCTGGAAAAGCTCCTATGGTGGTACAAGAGTTTGAAAACGATGAATTAGGACAAGAAATTGCTTCAAATATCAAGGAGGTAGAAGTTTCAAGCACGAAATTCAACGATGATAATTTCAAATATGTGACGGAAAAACGTGATTTGATTGGTTATGCTTTGCAACTTGCATCATTCTCAAACCTTACTTTAGCCAAAGAATATGCTCTTAAAATTGCTCAAAAAGGAGATGCTGAAAAGCGTCAATTGTTTATCTACACTGTTAATTTCTTTGAGAAAACATATTATAAAGTGTATTTTGGCTTATTTAAAACTGATGATTCGGCACGTGAGAAACAAAGGACTTTTCTTTCGCTCGGATACTCACCGTTTGTAAAAGAATTCAGATAAGAATTATAGGGTAGTAAATACAATCAACCAAAATTCAGGATTCAAAAAATCGTGAATTTATTTATGCCCTAAAGTAAAACTGAATGCTATTTGATGGCGGTTATCAAGAAAATGGATAATCTGGGCTATAATTCACTTGTGAAAAGGTTTCTACTCTAAATTTATCAGGAAAGACAAATTTTACAATATCTTCTTTTGTTAATGTGAATTGATAAATGAGGTCTTTTAGAAAAACTATCAGTCGCTAAAAAATGCTTTAACTTCTATCGAATTTGGTTTTTTTTGTTTTTAATGCAATCTTTTGAATCATTATTTCGTCTAAAAAAATAGATTTAGGTCAAAAAATATTCTTCAATGCCATATTTTGTAACAATTATTCTGTTTTTGTGTTTTCAGCAAGTGAGTTTTTCGCAAGATTCAATGCCTAATTTACCTGTTATTTGTTATTTATCTGAAAAAAATAGTTTTACCGAAATCCCAGCCCAAGAATTTATCTTGGCTAGTGGGCGTTTGGCTGCTACATCAAATTTTGAAGTTACATATATTGATTTTCCCGAGCAAGTAAAAACTTCTTTCGAGTATGCAGTTGCGATATGGGAGAAGTACTTGATTTCAACCCAGACCATTCGTATTAAAGCTACTTGGTCAAAGACCTTGACGAATACGGTTTTAGCTGAAACGGGGGCTACTCGTGTTTACAGAAATAGTTCAATTATTCCCAATCTACCTTATGCTAATGTTTGGTATCCAACTCCATTAGCTGAAGCTCTTTCGGGCAAAGACCTAAACTCGTCCGATTTTGAAATGACAGTCTCGCTCAATGCCAACATCAATTGGTATTTTGGCACTGATGCAAAAACTCAGGCAGGTAAATATGATATTGTTACAGTTTTGCTTCATGAAATAGCTCACGGACTTGGTTTTTCTTCGTCGATGAGCATTAGTGATACACAAGGTTTATATGGACAGTCAGGTAGTGCGTATGTATTTGATGTTTTTATGCAGGACTCCAAGCAAGTAAAATTAACCAATACTGGCGTTTACGGAAACCCTTCAACTGATTTAAAAACTTCGCTTTTAAGCAATGCCTTATATTTTGGCCTTAAAAATCCATCATTTGCTAACAATTTACCACGTCTTTATGCTCCTTCTACATTTAAGAGTGGTTCAAGTTTTTCACATTTTGATGAAAGTACGTATACGGTTGGTTCAGCCAATTCGTTGATGTCTCCGAGTTTTAGAGCTGCCGAAGTAAATCATACACCGGGAGATTTGTTATTAAATTGCCTTAATGAAATCGGGTGGCAAATCAATGGATTGAATGGCTATTTAGTGATTGATGTTGAGAGTATACCCGAACAAACTTTTGAGGTGCTGGTTTTTCCAAATCCAGTTGAAGATATAGTGAACGTTGCGTTTCCACTTCAAACGAAACCAAGATCAATAAAAATTGAACTACTTGATTATCAAGGATATGCTTTGCAAAGTATTGAAAAACAGGGTGTTACGGTTGAAACCATAGCGGTTGATGTAAGTGCATTAAGGGAAGGGAAATATTTTCTAAGGGTTTTAGATGGTCAGAAAGTTTTGGTAAAGAAAATAGTAAAGTAAGGTTTAATAACTAAACTTATCTTTCCATTTATTGATTGGTTTTTCAATCAAAAGCCATGAAACCGTCGAAACTAAGATAGTAATTGTGTAGAGAAAAATGATTTTCAAAACCATATTTTCATCAATCATGGGTAGTTTGTTCAGCATCTTCACAACTGGATTGAATGGTGAATTATGGTAATAACTATAAATAAATTTATGGTAAATATAAATGCCATAACTGATTCTGCCGAGATAAACAATTACCTTATTTTCCAAGAAACTCTTCGTCACACCACTAAAGCCGTAAACAGCATTTCCAACCATAAAAAGTGAGAAAAACGACTCAAAAAGGCGTAAAAAAACTACTGTGATTATATTATGACCGTCAGGAAATTGTTTTCCCCAAAGCACGATTCCTATATAAAGAACCAAACTTATAATCAACCAAATTTTTTTGGTAACAAAC
The DNA here is from genome assembly GCA_945860265.1 of Emticicia agri. Taxonomy (GTDB): domain Bacteria; phylum Bacteroidota; class Bacteroidia; order Cytophagales; family Spirosomataceae; genus Emticicia; species Emticicia agri_A. Next base: position 14,086 of record CAMAQF010000024.1, read on the forward strand.
TTTTTAAATGCTTCATTTTTGTGAAAATAGAAGTATGCAAACAGCCCGCCGATTCCAAAAGCATCTAGGCAAGTAGGCATAAGCACATAAGGTGTCATCCATGCAGTGCCATTGAGATAAAAAAACAAGCGAAGCCCAACCGATAAAGCAATAAATCCTATGAGAATTTTGGGAAGTGAACGAGCCGATAAAAAGAAAACGATAAACGGAAAAAATAAATAAAACTGTTCTTCAACTGCCAAGGACCAAAGGTGGTCGCTCGAACCCATCCAAGTTTGCTTAATGGCGATGTAAATATTGGTTGTATAAGTAAGATACCACCAAATATTTTCTCGAACTGGCTCAATATTCCAAATAAATAAGGCCAATATCGTAAGATAATAAATAGGAAAAATTCTGACAGTTCGACGGATATAAAACTGTTTTAACGAAAATTTATGCGTACGCCCTAAATTTTCATCTTTTTGACGAGCCTGCAACAAGATTCGAGTAATGAGAAAACCACTTAGCACAAAAAACATACAAACGCCCAAATAACTAATTGGAAACTGTAAAGCATCGCCAGACCAATGGTCAATTAATACCATAGTTACTGCCAAAAAGCGAAGTCCATCAAGTTGTCTTAAATAGGAAGTGTTTATAGTATTTTGTGTCATTGTATATAAAAATAGGGATAAAGTTAAGGATTTTGAACCTAAAATTCATAAATCTACTTTTCTGATAATTGATAAATGAATCACCAATTTTGTTTTGGCCGTGTTTCAGCAATATGCCTAATTTTAATTGTTTGATTACTCCAAACTACGGTTTTCGATTCGTTTTCAACCATTATTGTCCCTATGCGGTAATTTCCCGATTGAATGTATAACCTATTAATAATAGTTCTAAAGTTAATAATTTTGAGTTGATTATTTACTAAAAAATGACGGTCGAGGTAGGCTTTTATACTCAAAGTATTGATATAAGAAGGATATAAATAGATGTTTTTTTCAGATTTTAGAACATAATACAATCCAGATTCTGGGTTCGTTAGGTCTATTTTTTCGCCAGATTTTTGTAGTGTTAAAAAAAAGTTTTCAGCTCTTTCTTCAATCTTCAGATTTTGCAGAGTGCTATCTTGCACCTGCCATATTTCATCAATCATCGAATCATAAAATGCTGTTTCGTGTTGTTGCAAAACTCGCATTATACCCTTTGTTGGGAAAGATTTATCGCTGTATTGCTGTTTAAATTGGTCAGTGATTCGCTCTTGGGTTAAATATCTAATATTTTGATAGTCAGCAAAATAGGTGTAAAAGTTAAAGAAAAAACTTAAAAAAATAGCCAATTGAATGAAGTTGTTTTTATATCTTTCAGCAAGTGAATTTGTAAAAACTAAATAGAAAATGATAATGTTTAAGATAGAATAAATTTTGTATTTGCTTGTCAGTAAAATATTCATTTCATAGGATATGCGTGCAACCACAATTCCAACAGTCGTAATGCCAATAAAAGCCAAACAAGCCAGTAAAAATAAATCGTTTGTATGTTGAGATAAACGGAAAGATGCCCGATTGTATTTTTTTAATATAACTTGATAAGCAAACATACACATAAATATAAATAGAAATAAGCCTAGTGTCATTGCCAAATCCAAGTGCTTGGTGGGTGCTATGGCAGAAGAATCAAGCATACTTCCCAAAGTTGCAAAAATGCCTTTTATAATACTTTTGTAATCAGAAAAGTTGGTTTTAACTAAATTATCAGGGTTTTTCTGAAAATTGAAGAAAAAGCTCACAATAAAGATTATTGAACTGATCAGCCATATAAATAGTTGCTTTTTTCGTTGTTGCACAAGCAAAACCATGCAGCCAATGAGCGGAATAATGATACCATTACCACTCGTAAAAACACCAATAAAACAAGAAAAAAGTGCTAGATAGAAAAAATATTTGTTTTGGTTTTCGATTGAAAAAACTAGCCAATAAAAGGTTAGAAAGGCGAAGAATATAACCCCAAAATTCTGTACCGAAGCCATTCCCCAAAAGGTGTTTTCAAACAAACCAACATTAAAAAGAATAAACGATATAGGCACAAAAGCAAATAGGGGTAAATTGTTCTTTTTTGAGATTTGAAAGAAAATAGCAAGAAGCCCAATTAAGGCAAAAAAACCAATAAACATTAGGCTTTTTAAGTTGAGTGTTCTTTGTAAAAGAAAAACTAACCATGCCGAGATTCTTGTCAATAGAATTCGATGTTCATTGTGCTGCGAGAATAGTAATTCTATTTTTTCAGAAATAGAATCAGTTTCCAGTATTTTTGTTAAAGTATTTCGTATGGCAAAATCATCCCAATGAGGAGTATTTACTGCGTATTTTTGAAAAACCCAGTAAAATATTACAACAGGAAATAAAATTAATAAAGCAATAAGTATATTTTTTGTAGAAAGATTTGGCACTTGTAAATAATAAATAAATGAAAAATTACTAAAGTTTTAGAATTGTAAACTCAACTCTGCGATTCTTTTTGCGGGTTTCTTCGGTGGCATTGCTTGCAATCGGTTTCGACTGACCCCAACCTTTGGTCTGAATTCGTTTTGTGTCAATTTGACCCTTTTCTACCAAATATTTTTTTACCTCATTGGCCCTTTCCTGCGAAAGTTTTACGTTGAGAATCATATTTTCATCGCTGCCATCAGTGTGCCCTTCAATGATAACTTGCATCGTTGGGTACTCTTGCATCAACTTAATAATTCGGTTGAGTTCGGGGTAAGAGGCTGATAAAATATCAAACTTACTTTGATTGAAAAAAAGGTTGTTCAAAACCATCGTTTGTCCTTCTTTTATAGGAATTAAGCTGATGTTTTTCTTAATTTCCCTAAAACGACGATCTTTTGAAAGGTCGAGGTTTTCGCTAATACTAATAAAACCTTTCTTTGATGCATTCAAACTATACGCTTTTTTAAGCGGCACTATCATTTTATATTCACCAGTTTCGGGGTCGAATTCGGCTACAATTTTATCAGTACCTGTGCTATCATTCAGCAATTCCATGACTACTTCTGCCGAAATAGTTTTTTTATCGAAGGCATTTATAACTGTTCCTGAAATAATGGCAACTGGGTCTGGTCTGATTGAAGGAAAAAGTTTTATACGAAAAATGTCTTCTTTACCAATAGAAAGTTCATCAGAACTAAAATAGGCATGTTCGCCCGATGCTGGAATGGTAAAATATCCATCCCATTTTGAGGTATTTATCAAATCTCCGATATTTTCTGGTTCGCTCCAATTAGTCCAGGTACTATCGAGTCTTTTAGTCAGAAAAATGTCGTTTTTACCATAACCTGGGAAACCAGCTGTTGAAAAATATAGCGTTTTTGAGTCGGCGGCGATGAATGGTGAGCCTTCATCTTCTGCAGTATTTATATTTACACCCATATTTAAAGGTTTTGACCAGAGCTCATTCGTTAGAAATGAGACATATAAATCTCTACTTCCAAAACTATCCATTCTTTCGCATGACATAACAAGTACTTTTCCGTTAGGGGCTAACGAAAATTCAACAACTTTTTCTCTGTTGTAATAATCGCTAATTTTGACTTCTTTCGGTAATTTCCAGCCTAATTTATCCCTTTTTGACACAGAAAGACCTTGTCGTAAAGTACCGTCGGGCATATAAATATTTAAGACATAGATGCTTTTACCGTCAGCAGATATAGTTGTGACTGCGTTGTTTTCTGAAGTATTTATTGGTTCATTTATATTTTCTGATTCTCCCCAAGTTCCGTCAGATTGAACTTTAGAAAACCAAACATCTTGTGCTTTATTTTTGCCTTTGTTTAAGTCGTGTCCTAATCGAGTAAAGTATAGTGTTTTACCATCAGGTGTAATTACTGGTGCAACTTCACCTGTTTTTGAATTTACACCTTTTCCCAGATTTTCTTTAATAATTTCTTTCGGAATATCTTTTGCCAGATTTATTTTTGCTTCAAAAGGCAAATCAATTTCCGAAATTCCAATGGCATCAATTTGGTTATAACCTGGAATTTTTGCGGGAGCAACAATCAATTTAATGGCATAAACTCTATATTCAGTTTGAGGAATAATGATATTGCTCATTCTACCTTTTTCTGTTGGATCATCTTCTTTATTTTCGTGAATAATGTATTCTCTATCAGTTGAATCATAAGCTAAAACCCTTATTATAGCACCAGCACCCCAGTTTTCTCCAATGGAAACTTGTTTAATTCTGACGGGATTTTCAAAACCAACTTTAATGTATTCCTCAGCATAAGTATCAGCACCAGCTGTCGACCACGCACATACACTTTCGCCATTTTGCGGTAATTTATTTGGACTTCCCAATACCTGAATTGCTCGATATTGTGGTCCAGGATTACTCGCATCAGCTCTTTCCGACGAAAAGCCAAGTACCTTACTTGCCCATTGGATTTTGGGTTGAGTAAACGCTGTTTCGGTCGAAAAAAGTACTAATAAGAGTGTACCAAATTGCAATAATGAGGTAATGAAATAAGATTTATGAGACACATCTTGAGTGAAAAACATTTTCTTTGGAGTAAACACTGTTTTTTGCTCTAATTGGATTAGTTTTTAGTTGTATGTAACGAAAGTATGCAATTTTAGCAAATTATCAAAATTATCAACATTTACAAAGATAGTATCATGTTTAGTTTTTTTGCAAATTTCCTAAAATAAGTCCGTAATTTATTTATCATCAGATAATTATCAATTTTATTTGTTGATTTTTATTAGGCGTTTTTTATGTAAATATTCATTTAACGTTTTATTAACAAAATATTCTTCTAAAAATTCAACAAATACTTTCATTCTTACGTTTTGTTTATGAATTTAGCAGAAGAATTTAAAAAATGGCCGCATTCACGGTCTGATGTAATTAATATTTAAAAGCTCATATTAAAATGAAAAAATCACTCCTGACCGTTGCGGTAGTACTTGCCATTGCATCAGTATCAAAAGCACAAACAAAGATTCCACCAGATGTTGAGAAGTTACTTCAAAAAAATACATGTTTAGCTTGCCATAGAGTTGATACACGTTTGGTTGGTCCTGCATATAAAGAGGTAATGAAAAAGAAAAAATATAAGCCGGAGCAAATTGTAGAACTCATCTACAAGCCTATTCCCTCTAACTGGGAAGGATATCCGCCAATGGCTGCTTTATCAAATGTTCCGAAAGACGAAGCATTGAAAATCGCAAAATGGATTGCTACTTTGAAGTAATCTGGTAAAATAATCAAAAAAATAGCCTCTGTTGAATTATCAGCAGAGGCTATTTTAATATACATCCTTATTATTTATCTTCGTTGTCTGCTTCAACCGATTTATTATTTTCATCAACTACTACAAAAACTGTTTCGCCAGTTTTTTTCATTAAATATTTTTCACGAGCAAATTTTTCCATTGATTTATGATTGCCCATAACTTCCCGTTCTTCTTCTTTTACTTTTTTGAGTTCTTCGATATAATATTCTTGCTGATTTTCTAAATCAGAGAGTTTATTTAGTAGCCTAAACTGAGCTATTAGATTGCTGCCGTCGAAGAATGATACCCAAATCAGTAAACCCAAAAGAGTAATTACATAAAAACGATATTTATTTATAAATTTTGGAACGTAGATTTTCATTTTGGGAGTTTTTTAAAGCACCTTGATAATTCAAAAGTAGGAAAAACAAAAAAGTCTGCCAACATTTTGGCAGACTTTTTTGTTTTTGAATCAATAATATATGGACGACGGACTATAGAATTTCAATCTGTTGTCCGTTCACTATGGACTATTGACTAAATTAGAACTTCAATCCCGGGAATGTAGCTGCAGAGCCTAATTCTTCTTCGATACGAAGCAATTGGTTGTATTTTGCCATACGGTCAGAACGTGAAGCCGAACCCGTTTTGATTTGGCCTGTATTTAATGCTACAGCTAAATCAGCGATGGTTGCATCTTCAGTTTCACCCGAACGGTGCGACATAATGCTTTTATACTTGTTTTTGTGAGCTAAGTTTACAGCATTGATTGTTTCGGTTAATGAACCAATTTGGTTTACTTTCACCAAAATAGCATTAGCGATACCTTTATCAATACCTTCTTGTAAACGCTTCACGTTTGTTACGAATAAATCGTCACCTACTAATTGGCATTTGCTACCAACCAAGCGAGTTTGCTCAGCCCAACCAGCCCAATCGTCTTCTGCCATACCGTCTTCGATTGAGATAATTGGATATTTCTCAACCCAAGTTGCCCAATACCCAGCCATTTCATCAGAATTTAATTGCTTACCATCTGATTTTTTGAATGTATAAAGACCAGTTTTCGCATCATAAAACTCAGAAGCAGCGGCATCCATAGCAATGAAAACATCTTCACCTGCTTTGAATCCAGCTTTTTCGATTGATTGCAATACGATTTCGATAGCTTCTTCGTTTGATTTGATGTTTGGTGCAAAACCACCTTCATCACCAACGTTTGTAGAATATCCTTTTGATTTCAATACTTTTTTCAAAGTATGGAATATATCAGTTCCCATTTGTAGAGCGTGTGAGAATGACTCAGCTTTTGCTGGCATAACCATAAACTCTTGGAAATCAATTGAATTATCAGCATGTGAACCCCCATTTAAGATATTCATCATCGGAACTGGCAAAGTATTGGCGTTTACACCACCTAAATAGCGATATAACGACAATCCAGCTTCAAAAGCGGCTGCTTTTGCAACTGCCAACGAAACACCTAGGATAGCATTTGCACCTAAATTTCCTTTATTTGGTGTGCCATCGAGGTCAATCATGATTTGGTCAATTAAGTTTTGCTCGAAAACATTTGCTCCAAGAAGCTCGGAAGCGATAGTTTCGTTAACATTCTTGACCGCTTTCAAAACACCTTTGCCTTGATACACTTTTGAATCATCATCACGTAACTCAACGGCTTCGTGGATACCAGTCGATGCACCTGATGGCACAGCGGCACGTCCTAAATAACCGTTATCAGTTAAAATATCAACTTCGATAGTAGGATTTCCTCTTGAATCGAGAATTTGTCTTGCGTGTACTCTAACAATTTGGCTCATAAGCTAAAACTTGTAAGTATTATGTATTTTGGTTATAATAAATATTTGAATTGTCCAAAAAAACAGTATTATATTTGGCATTATTGGTAAAATTAGCTAAATTTTTAGTATCGGACAAATTCAATATGTGAATTATTCATTAAATAAAACTATTGAAAGTCTAAAAACGAGTATCAATCATCCAAAAACGAACATGATAATTAAACAATGTTCATTGTCTGCTCCTTAATTTTCTCTAATTCGTCTTTCATCTGAACAACCAATCGCTGAATTACCGAATCATTAGCTTTCGAGCCGATTGTGTTTATTTCACGACCAATTTCTTGAGCGATAAAATTAAGCTTTTTGCCATTTGAAGCAATTTTTAGCTCTTGAACGAAATATTCCAAATGGTTTTTCAGTCGAACTTTTTCTTCTGAAATATCAAATTTTTCTACGTAATAAATCAACTCTTGCTCGAAACGATTCTTATCGAAAGTATCGCTCGATGACCATTCAGCAACTGCCTTCTCGATACGCTCACGCACTACTGGAATACGTTTTGGGTCTTGCTCTTCAATTTGTGAAAGTAAATCAGCAATGCTCTGAATATAATCTTCAAACTTCGCTGCAGTATTACTACCTTCTTGTGTACGGAATTCTTTGCACTTCGTAATAGCTTGACTGATAGCACTTTTCATTAAATCCCACTCAGCTTTGGCATTGGCCTCGGTTGCAGCATCTGTATTATAAGCATTTGGCATCATTGAAGCCATACGCAATAATTCTGTTGGACTTGGCTCAAAACCAAGTTCGTTGGCGGTTGCTTTTAGGTCTTTAAAATAGACTTTTATAAGAGGGCGATTCACGACCGTTGCCGCACCTGACTCATCACGCGGCGTTACGTTCATGGTAAATTCTACTTTTCCACGCTCAAGTTCGGCGGTAAGAATATTTCTTATTTCGATTTCTCTTTCTGAATAGGTACGTGGAATTCGGCAATAAATATCAAAAAACTTTGAGTTTAACGATTTGATTTCGACGGTTACAGCGATTTTGGCATTCTCGACAGTTGCCGAGCCAAAACCAGTCATTGATTGAAGCATAATATAATGAGCGAATGATTGAATGAGCGAATGATAGAATATCTAGGGACAAAACATGGTAAATATGAAAGACTCGCAATTATATCCAATAAATTAATGAATAAGATAAAGCAAATAACGTAAAAATATAGGAGATTTTCAGAAGTTTTATGATTTGAATTAATGGAATATTTAATTTTGATGATTTAGTCAATGGCATACTTAGTAGATATTGGATGTTATCAGTAAACTTTTCTCAAAAAAACTGTACTTTTGTAAACTAGAAAAACAGGTTTTCAACTTGTTTATAATAACCAGCATTACAATTTATGAATATCGAGCAATCATTAAAAACGGCCATTGAAGAAGCACTTTTGGCATTATTTCACGTAGAAGAAGAGGTTATTTTACAAGCGACTAAGAAAGATTTTGAAGGAAATTTTACTTATGTGGTATTTCCTCTAGTAAAATCTCTAAGAAAGAATCCCGCTGAATTAGGTAATTCCATTGGTCAATTTATCAAAGATAAAAATGATTTTGTGAGCAGTTTTAATGTTGTTCAAGGGTATTTGAATATTGTATTGAATAATTCGGTTTGGATTGATATTTTAAATTCGATTTTATCGAACGATAATTTTGGGGTTTTACCAGCAAATGGTCGATCGGTGATGGTAGAGTTTTCTTCGCCAAATACCAATAAACCCCTTCACTTAGGGCATTTACGTAATAACTTTTTGGGTGCGGCTGTTTCAAATATATTAACGGCTGGCGGTTTTGATGTAGCAAAAACTTGTTTAGTCAATGATCGTGGCGTGCATATTTGCAAGTCGATGTTGGCCTATCAAAAGTACGGAAATGGAGCAACACCCGAATCTTTAGGTATCAAAGGCGACCATTTAGCAGGGAAATTTTATGTTGAGTTTGACAAAGCCTATAAAGTCGAAATCGCACAGTTATTGGCTGAGGGCAAAACCGAAGACGAAGCCAAGAAAATTGCTCCATTGATACTCGAAACTCAAGAAATGCTTCAAAAATGGGAGCAAGGCGATGCCGAAACAATGGCTTTGTGGCGAAAAATGAATGACTGGGTTTTTGCAGGATTTGCCGAAACATACAAAAAAATAGGTGTATCGTTTGATAAAGTTTATTATGAATCAAACACTTATTTACTCGGAAAAGATGTCGTGGAAGAAGGTTTGAAAAATGGGGTTTTCTTCAAAAAAGAAAACGGTAGTGTTTGGATTGATTTGAAAGAAGAAGGACTCGACGAAAAATTGGTGCTTCGTGCCGATGGAACTTCGGTTTATATCACGCAAGATTTAGGTACAACTGATTTGAAATTCAACGATTATCATAACGATAAGTCGATTTGGGTAGTTGGTAATGAGCAAGATTATCATTTTCAGGTGCTTTTTGCGATTATGAAAAAACTCGGTCGTGACTATGCTGATGGTTGTTATCACTTAAGCTACGGAATGGTAGATTTGCCTTCAGGAAAAATGAAATCTCGTGAAGGAACTGTTGTTGATGCCGATGAATTGGTAACTGAAATGATTGAAACTGCCGCCGAAACTACTCGTGAACGCGGCAAAATTGATGATTTTAGTAAAGAAGAAGCTGGAAATCTTTTCCAGATGTTGGCTTTGGGTGCTTTGAAATATTTCTTGTTAAAAGTTGAACCGAAGAAAAGAATGCTCTTTAATCCAGCAGAATCAATTGATTTTCAAGGAAATACAGGACCGTTTATTCAATATACTCACGCTCGTATCTGTTCGATTTTACGCAAAGCCGAGTCTCATAATGTGGCAATGAATAAACAAGTGAAAGCAGTTGAGTTATTAAAACCAGAATTAGAATTGATTTATGCTTTGAACGAATATCCTTCTGCCATAAAGAAAGCGGGAGATGAATATTCTCCAGCCATCATTGCCAATTATGTCTATGAGTTAGCCAAAACTTTTAATCAGTTCTACGCTGAAGTCTCGATTATGAATGAAACCGATAGCTATAAACAACAATTTAGACTATCATTAATAAAAGTTGTTGCCGAAACAATTAGTAAAGCTACTGGGTTATTAGGAATAGAAGTCCCTTCACGGATGTAATCACATATCTAATCTAAATATGACTATGAAAAGGAAAATCGTTTTTGCAACAGTTTCTATTTTAACACTGACAAGTCTTATGAGTTTTCGTCTAATCAAGATGCTTTTTTCTGATAAGAAAATGGTGTCTGTAAAACCAGCAAATGTAATGGCAAAAGGTTCGTTTTATGATTTCAGTTTGAAATCGCTCGATGGCAAAGAAACCATCGATTTTTCAAAATATAAAGGCAAAAAGGTTGTGGTTTTAAATACTGCCTCCGAGTGTGGTTATACACCACAATACGCTGATTGGCAAGCATTTAACAAAGAATATGGCGATAAAATAGTAGTTTTGGGTGTACCTGCAAATAATTTTGGTGGACAAGAACCAGGTACAAATAAAGAAATTGCTTCATTTTGTCAGAAAAACTATGGTGTAACTTTTCAAATGCTCGAAAAAATAAGTGTTGTTGGTAGCGACCAACACCCATTATATAAGTGGTTAAGTAAAAAAGATTTAAACGGTTGGAACGATAAAGAACCAACTTGGAATTTCTGTAAATACGTAATCAATGAGAAAGGTGAAGTTTCTCATTTCTTTGCTTCTGGAGTAAAACCAAATTCACCAGAATTTAAAAAAGCAATAGGTATTTAAAAAAATGAGTGAATGATAGAATATTTGAAAGAGTGAATAAAAAACATATTCATTTTGGTCTTAATATTCAATCATTCACCCATAACTTATTTAATCATTTATGAAACATTGGCTATCTGCGGCTCGTCCACGCACCCTTCCTTTAGCTTTAGCTAGTATTTTTATGGGTAGTTTTTTAGCAGCATCTGCAGGTCAGTTTGACTGGCTAATTTTTTCCTTATGCTGTCTTACAACTATTGCTTTGCAAGTACTTTCAAATTTTGCTAACGACTATGGCGATACGCAAAATGGAGCAGATTTAGCAGGCAGGATTGGCCCTCAACGAGCCGTGCAATCTGGAGCCATTACTTCCAAGCAAATGCTTAATGGAATTTATATTTTGACGGTTATTTGCCTAATTTTTGGTGTTTCACTACTCTATTTTTCTTTAAAAGATATCTCAATTCAAGCATTTTGGGGATTTTTTGGAATTGGATTACTTTCAATACTGGCTGCATATACTTATACAGCAGGCAAAAATCCTTACGGTTATGCAGGTTTAGGCGATATTTCGGTTTTGATTTTCTTCGGTTTAGTTGGGGTGTTAGGAAGCAATTATTTATTCACTAAAACCTTCGTTTGGGTAAATGTACTCCCTGCTGTAAGTTGTGGACTTTTTGCAACTGGTGTTTTGAATATAAATAACATTAGAGATATTGAATCGGATACTCGTGCTGGCAAAAAGACAATCCCGGCTCGATTAGGTAAAAGAAAAGCAATTATTTACCACTGGTTAATACTCGGTTTAGGTATGATAAGTATTTTGACATTCAGCATTTTACAAGGAGAAAGTAAATTTTATTATATTTTTGTATTCCCTTTGTTTTTCTGGAATGGAATAAAGGTTGCTCGTTTGCCAAATCCTGACCCAATGCTTAAACAAATGGCATTGTCAACTTTGTTTTTTGTCTTATTATTTGGCTTAACAATTATCTTCGACTAAAATATATTAGAGTCTAATTTCTTAAATTTCTTTTACGTTAAATTTTTCTAATTATCTATTTTCCTCCCGGTACTTTTGATGCTAAAAATTTTTCTTCATTGGCTCTGATTTTAACCAAAACTCTGCGATTTTTTCGTCTCCCTTCTGGAGTACTGTTACTTTCTATTGGCATAGTTGCACCATAACCAGCAATTGCCAATCTATCCGCCGTTACAGCATGAGTTTTAAAATATAAGGCTACTGTTTTAGCTCGCATTTCCGACAGTTTCTTGTTATTCAGTTGATTACCACTACTATCGGCATGACCTTCTATAAAAATTTCCTTAAATGGATACTGACTTAAAACGCTAGAAATATCATCTAATGTTCCAATCGCATCTGATGATAAACGTTCAGAACTTGATTCAAAATAAAAATCTGGCTGAAGGGTAATACTGATGCCTTCCGAAGTGCGGATAACGTCAGCTTTTTGGCTCGACGCACCAATTAGGTCTGTTGCCAAAAAGTCAAGCATTTTGCCTATTTTAACTGCAGCTTCGGCGGCGGCGGGGTCATTCTTGCGACTATTGTTTTTTTTTATAGTTATATTTTTTGAAGAATTACAAGAGACAATCACATTAAAAATAATGGCTAAACTTGCGAAAAGATACAGTGATTTCATTAAATTAAGATTTTATATAGCAACAAAATAAAACTATTTTTTATGTCAAAAATAGATTTTCGCAAAGGTGGCAAAAAAAATGAAATTGGCAAATAAAATTGAATAAAAGTTCATAAATAATAGCATTCTTACTGTTTAATAAAAACTTTTTGTTAAAAAGTATTGACTAAACAGGCATAAAATTTATCTTTGCTAAATGAAGCTAAGTGTTTCGTTTCATAACTTGGAGTAATTTTTATATATTTTCATTTTTTAATGTGATTTTAAATTTTTCAAAAAATCTTATGAAAAAAGTAGTCTTCCCTTTTCTGTCAATCTGTTTAACGGTATGTGTTTTGCAAGTTACTGCCCAACAGACAGCATCCGAATTTTTTGATATTGGTGTAAATAAAAGTAAAGCTGGCGATTATATAGGTGCATCACAAGCATATAGTACCGCTATTGCAATGAATCCAGAAAATTCTACCAGTTATTACAACCGTGGTTTGGCAAAACAACAATTGAAAGACCACCGTGGTGCAATTTTAGATTTTGACCGCACGATTGATCTCGACCCTAAAAATGCCTTGGCTTATTTATATCGTGGAAAAAGTAAAGGTGATCAAGATGACCATCGTTCGGCTTTGCAAGATTATAACCGTACGATTGAGTTAAACCCAGAAGACGCTTTGGCTTTTTTGTATCGTGGTATGACAAGGGCAAAGTTATTGGACTATCGTCGTGCGATTCAAGATTACTCAAAAGTTGTTGAACTTAACACAGAAGATGATAAAAAATACCAAGCGTATTTTTCTCGTGGAGCATGTAAATCTCGTTTAGAAGATTATCAAGGAAGTATCACGGATTTTACCAAATCAATTGATATGAATCCAAAACGTTCACAGTCTTATGCAAGTAGAGGATTTAGTCGATTGAAAATTAATGATTTCACGGGTGCAATCAAAGATTTTGATGAAGCTGTAAAATTAAACCCAGAAGATAGCGAATCATACTTTAACCGAGGTTTTGCGAAAACAAAAATTGAACTTTTCCGTGAATCGATTAATGATTACGATAAATCGATTCAACTTGACCCTAAGAATGTAAGTGCATTTTATGCTAGAGGTTTTTGTAATAGTAAACTCGGAAATCAAAGAGATGCAACTAATGATTTGACAAAAGCAATTGAGGTCAATAACGTAAATATTGATTCTAAGGTTTATTACACTGGTCGTATGACTAAAAATACTTTAGATGAGTTGCGTAACGTTATTCAGGAAAAAAGTAAAATCAATGAGTTTTCGGATGACCGATCAGAAGCATTTTATAGCCGTGGTATCTCAAAATTTAAATCAGGCGACGGCAAAGGGGCAATTTTAGATTTGAACAAATCAATAGAATTAAATCCAACTTATTCTGAAGCTTATTTTTCTCGTGGTTTGGTTCGTTCATCAATGGGATTGCAGAAAGAAGCATTGCAAGATTGCTCAAACGCAATCAAATTGAATTCAAAATACGGTGAAGCATTTTATGTAAGAGGAATAATCAAACATGCCTTAGGCGATGAAAATGCTGGTTGTTATGACCTTAGCCGTGCTGGCGAATTAGGATATTCGGCTGCTTACAATGTGATTCGTGAATACTGTAACTAAGATTTTAAAAATAAAGTTTTATAGAAAAGAAGCCGTACCAAAAGTAATTTTGAGACGGCTTCTTTATTATAACTCAAGAAAAGTTTCATTTTTGCATTGGAAGATAAATTGTGCATTTTCTGCCAAATCCGTTTCGGAAAATTTCTTTACTTGCCAATCAAAGCCTCCTGCATATTTTTCTGTAATTTTCTCAGCTTTTTTCATAATTTCGGCAATGAAAGGATGTTTTGGCTTTCCAATATTTTGACCAAAATCTTGAATATCAGCCTTAAACATTAAATTTATTGGTATTTTATACATCTGACTATTTCGAGCGGCACAAATCATTATTGGCTCGTAAGCGGTGGATGAAGCGTATTCTCCGAGTTTTTTTTGAGCAATTTTATATTCTTCGTCAGTTTCTCCAAAAATAACGGCTACTTTCTTTCTGTTTGCGGCTACACGTTCTTCAATCAGATTATCTATTTTTTCAAGTAAATTACGCAAAGAAACTGTGTTTTTTCCACTACGAATACGTTCTCGAACTGACTGTCGAACAAAATAAGTTATTGATTGTGTAACAGTAAGGCCAATTTCTGCCATTTGTTTAAAAATCAACGAAGCGGGCGACATTCCTGGCAAAGTATTTGGGTCGTGCAGTAAAACGCGGTTATCAGGCGTCAAAAATCCATCAATACGAGTAACGACACAAAAACCAAGACTATTGAAGGTTTTAAGCAAACTTTCATGAATTTTATGAAGATTTTCGAGACTTGTCTCAACAGGAATACGTTTCTTCGTAACGTTTGATTTGTATTTTGATTTGAAATCAAAAGTAAGAATTTCACCGTAAATTTCTGTAGGAGGTAGGGCAATAGCTTTACCATCATCGTTCTGAATAACCCCACAAGAAAATTCTTGTCCAACCACAAATTCTTCAATCAATACATGGTCTTCAGCATTGGCTGAAGTAGCCGTTATCGAATCGAGTGTAAATAATTGAGCGTCTAACTCCTCCATCAATTCGACGGGATGATGCAATATTTTACCGTTTATATAAAGTGGAAATCCGATACCTTCATCAAGATTAGATGTTTTTTCCATCAAATGACGTTTTTGTCGATCAGTCATTTTTTCCCAGTCACGTTTCAAGAAATTCACCTCAAAAAAGCATTGTTGAACTGCTTTTGTGAATTCCTCAAGACTTCTTTTACGAACGATTGCCACACCAATTGAAGAGCCTTGATGGGGAGCTTTTACTACAAACGGAAAACCAATATTATTTATAAGGTCAGTAAACATTTTTGAGCGGTCAGCCACTTGCCATTCTTCACGAGTAAACGTAACCATCTTTTTCTTTTGGCCAGTCACAAGCGACATGAGCTTGTTTTGAAGTGGTTTGTCAATACCAACTGATGAACCCATTAAACCTGGTCCCATGTATGGAACACCATACCATTCGAGTAAACCTTGTATCGCACCATCCTCGGCTTGCGGACCGTGCATGATTGTAAAGGCAAAATCCATGATTTGCGAAAAATCAGTTGGCTGAATTTGCTTACCTACCTTGTAGATAAGTTTATAAAGTTGGGTTTCATTAAGTTCACCCAGAGATTCAATGTAAACCCTAAAACCACGATTTAGGTTTTTTGAAGGAAAAAAATCACGGATTGAATCTTCGTAGAGCAATTCAGGATTAATCTGAATAAAATGCCCTAAGCTATCAACAAATATAGGTATTGGCTCAAAAATAGCCTTGTCAATATGCTCAAATGCAGTTTTACCGCCTAAATACGAAATTTCTCTTTCTCGTGCTTGTCCACCGAAAAAAACGCCGACTCTGATTTTATTTGCCATTATTAAATTTCACAGTTTTTGGTTTCTAAATAGTATTCCAAGTTAAATAATAGGTAAGAGATTCGAGATATAAAATTATTGGAGTTTATATTTTCTATAATCCCTTATCAAGTTTCCAGCTGCAAGTTAATAAAAAAGCCACTTGCAAAAACAAGTGGCTGATATTTATTAATGTAATTTATATAAACAATACAATTTTCCTTAAAATGCCAGCGTAAGATTTAGGGCTTCAACTTTTTTGATTTCGGGAACAGCCTTCAGAATTGCCTCTTCTAAACCTGCCTTAAAGGTCATTGTTGACATTGGGCAGCTTCCACAAGCACCAAGTAGTTCAAGTTTTGCAGTGAAATCTTCGGTTATTTCTACAACTCTTACGTCGCCACCATCGGTCCGTAAAAATGGTCTGACGCTATTTAAAGCTTCTTCTACTTTTTCTATTAAATTCTCCATTTATCTTATTTTCAGCAAGTACCTTTTGTAAAACTAATAAACCACTTGTACAATTGAAACATTTATTGGGACGGGTCGCCTTCACAATTCAGGATTTTCATTGCGAACAATAGATTTTCTGTCAAACTAAAAATCTAATTTATCTATTGGCTCAGAACTTTTGACTTTGGATTATTTTAACGCACTTCTACTCTTACAGTTTTTTCTCCTGAAGCATTTCTGATTGCTACTTGGCGAGCCAATGCTTCGGCTGCATTTTTAAAAGCTTCACTTACGATTGGGATTTCGTCCATCATCACTGGGCGGCCATCGTCTCCTCCTTCACGGATGCTTTGGACAATTGGAATTTGTCCCAAAAGCGGCACATTTAATTTTTCGGCCATGTTTTTGCCTCCATCTTTCCCGAATAAATAATATTTATTATCGGGCA
Organism: Emticicia agri; assembly: GCA_945860265.1. Classification (GTDB taxonomy): domain Bacteria; phylum Bacteroidota; class Bacteroidia; order Cytophagales; family Spirosomataceae; genus Emticicia; species Emticicia agri_A. The sequence goes on from CAMAQF010000024.1 coordinate 30,959, forward strand.
ATTCGGCAGGGGTAAAGTAAGCCATATTTTCAACAATTCCTAAAATTGGTACGTTAATTTGTTGTTGACGAAACATTGAAACCCCTTTCATTACATCGGCCAAAGCTACTTTTTGGGGCGTAGTTACTACTACTGCACCTGTCAAAGGTACGGTTTGTACCAAAGTTAGGTGAATATCGCTTGTGCCTGGTGGAAGGTCAATTAAAATATAGTCTAAATCACCCCAATCAACATCTCCAAAGAACTGGCGTAAGGCTTGGCTTGCCATAGGCCCACGCCAAACCACAGCACTATCGGCAGGTGTGAGGAAGCCTATTGAAATCATTTTGATGCCGTACTGCATAATTGGTGTAATCATATTTTTGCCATCTTTTTGCGTGATGAGAGGTTGCATATTTTCTGCACCAAACATTATGGGAATCGAAGGTCCAGATATATCGGCATCAATGATACCAACCTTTGCTCCAGCATTTTTGAGTGCCATCGCCAAATTAACCGTTACAGTCGATTTGCCAACGCCTCCTTTTCCCGATGAAATTGCAATAATATTTTTTACCCCCGCCAAAACTGGAGCATTATTACGAACTGACGTTACGTCAGCCGTCATATTTATCGTTACTTTCACATCAGAATTTAGATGTTTATGAATCGCTTCGGTACAGTTTTTCTTAATGAGTTCTTTTAGCGGACATGCTGGGGTAGTAAGTACTACTGTAAAAGTAACTTGATTTACGCCAACCTCTATGTCACGAATCATATTGAGCGTAACTAGGTCTTTTTTTAGATCTGGCTCCTCAACCGTACTGAGGGCTTGTAGTACTTTTTCTTTCGTGATGGTTAGTTCTCCCATTATTATTTTACATCGAGCAAGTTAGAAGCCTGCTTTACGAGTCTAAATTATTACTTTTCCTTTAAAAACTGATATATCTGAACCTTCTGCCAAAAGCACAGATGTGGGTGATATATCTTTTAAAAAAGCGAAATCTTGCCCATAAAGTTCCTCAAAATTACACAAGATTTGTGAGTTTTGCACATGGTGGATATTCCATCTTGGATGCTGAACTTGATACTCGTTAGTTTTAAAAGGCGAATAACCCGCATAACCCCAATAATGTTCGGTAATAAACTCTTCTTCGCTACCTACTTCAATGGGTATAGTTGATGAATCGGCAATGACTTGGATATGATTCCAACCTGATTTTGATTTCCAAGAATATTTTACAAATACCTGACTATCAGTTGTTTTAATTTCGTGTTTACAGAGGTGAGTGGCGTAGTTTTCATTGTAGAGCGTATTTGCTACGAAAGTTATCATAAACTTCGGAACGATTTCTTTGATGAAAACTACCCCTCGTTTCCATTCTCCATTCTCATGATAGCGTACATAGAAACGTAGATTTATTTCATCGAAATTTGTGTGAAAAGGAAATTTTATGCCCAAAACTTGGGTTTCGAGAAATTGAAAACCCACAACACTGGCGAAGCAGCGACCATTCCAAAAATCAAGCTCGGTCTTGTAGGGTAAATATTTATTCAAAATTTCTGGTGAAACTTCGTAGTTTGCCATTATTAGATTGCTCCATTGGGCTTTTAAAAAGGTTTTTCTGAACATATTTTTAGTTGATACAGTTCCGATGGGAAATAGAGAAATCATAAATTTAAAACGAAAAAATCAGTGCGAATGTTCACACTGATTTTTTGATTAGTATCTTTTAACTATTTAAACCGTGATGAGTTGCGAACGTACTATTTCTATTTCGTTGCTAACATCTATTTTTTTGCTTAAAATATCCAGTTTTTCAAGCAAATCAGTTAAAAACTTTTGATGAGCAGGAGTGTCTGACTGAATCGGGCGATGATTAAGCGACATTTTTATTTTATTCCATTCTATCAAAAAATCATTGAGTTCTTCTGTGAAATAGGTTTTAGCAAATTTTTCGAAAATATATTGTTCGGCTTGCTCGTTGGGGTGAATCATATCAGAGGCATAGAAACGATAATCTCGCAAATCGTCCATCATGATTTCGTAGCTTGGAAAATAATGCACATCTTCGAAACCTTGTTCCAAATGATAGCAAGCCGTGCGTAAAATGCTTTTGCTGACCGAATTTATCTGCAAAGTCTCGCGAGTATGTCTCACAGGACTGACTGTCAATAATATCTTGATTTTATTATTTTGCATTTTCAAGGCATCGTACATTAGTCGGAAACGTAGTAAAATTTCTTGTACGTTTAGTATCTCTTTTCTAAAACTTGTAGCGGGAGTTTTATGACAATTTGATACCACTTGTCTGTTTTCAATAAGTTGATGCACAATTGAAGTGCCAAGTGTTATGATTAAAAAATTAGTTTTACGCAAAAACTGATTTACATTCTTATGAGTCGCATTAAGTACACGTTCGAGCTCTTCTTTTGAATTTCCATAAAACTTAGAGTGAAAATCATAATGCTGCCAAATACCTCTGTTTTCAAGAAATAAATGTTTGAAAACTGGTTGATTTTGCAAACTATTGCTTATCAATTTGAAAATGGAAGAAGGGTTAAATACAGTCCCATAAGGATTACGGAGACATTGTAATTTGCTATCAGTAAGCTGAGCTCCTATGACCTCGGAGAAACACGAACCAACGGTCATAATTTTTGAGTCAGTGCTAATTTTGAAGCGAGCTGGAGCTACTTCAATTTCAGTACGAAAATCCATTTTGCTTCTTTTTAGGTACTAGTTTTTTGAGAATACTAATTGATTGATTATCAATAGTTTGCGAAAGTAAATCTAACAATTTATACTTCCAAGTTATTTTGCCAAAAAATGTTTTTTTGAAACATTTTAGTTTTAATTATCTAAGAAAAGTTCAAAAAAAAGTATTATATCTTGAAAAAATACTGCTTCTTCTTCTATTAAGATTTGATTTTGATTTTTTTTAAAATATTTAGCTTCGATGTTGAGTTTTAGTATATGAGTTTTTATAATATTTAATTCATTATCAAACTCTTAGGTCTTATTGTGGTGAGAATATGGCTTTTGTTCTTTTGTAACTGCTGAGGTTACTAATTAATGATTTTTTTCAAAAAGTGCCATGTTTGTGAGGCAACTCATTTTCAGTATGCATCATTTGTTTATTGTGGCTGTTGATAAAATCCTGCTTTATTCAGAAAACAAAATTACTTGTATAAAAAAACGAATTTCTGATTTGAAAGAAATTCGTCGAAATTTTTTAAACAACAATATAATAGTTAATCTATCATGTATATACGTATTGTATTAAAATTTCTCTATTATGAAGGTTTTAATGAACAGAATACCTTAGTTAATCTGACTTAGATTAATCCAAACAAATATTGCTTTTTGGAATTAGTCGAATGTATCGATAAACGCATCGTTCAGATTTTGATTCCGCCGGAAGAGGAGGAATCTGCCAAACTTTAGGTTCTTTGACAAACCAATTTAGGGTTGTGACAATGAAGTATGTACGTAGATTTTGCGATATTTTAGCAAGTACAATATTATTTCATATCATGTAAATTTTGAAAATACCGCACTTTATCATTCAGGTGCTATACTTTTCAGAACCTCGGTACGCCTCTAATGAGTATTAATGATGATCTTGGATATTTATTGGTATTAATGCTGCTATTATAAAGTTTAGCGAGAATTAAAATAAAGATGAGTAGTAAATCTATTTTATTAATTTAGTAAACATGTTAAAGGGTTGGTTTTGCCAACCCTTTAATTTTGAATCTTACTCCTCCTCGGCACCATATTGTCCACCAGAGCTTATATTACTTCCAAAGAAAACAGCATTTAAGAAAAGTTTGTTTGTTCCAAACCAAGTACCTCTAAAATTTGGGTCATCAGAAAATAGTATTGCTCGACCATTACCTTCGTAATTAATATTGATGGCAGCCGAATTTGATATTCGCTTCAAAGATTCTGGGTGAACATAACCTGTTATTCTTGGATTTTGGGTATAAACCAAAACCGAATTGGCAGCTCCAGTGCTTCGCTCCAGTACCGTATTATTATTTCTATAAATAGCCATTTTTTTGCTAGTATAGCCAAAACCAATTGGACTCGTAATATCAAGTTCTGCTTCAAAAATACCTCCTCCTGTTTGTTTTGCACCTTCAAATGCTTGTACATCTTCGTAGTTGATACGAACCTTATTGCGACTACTATCAGGTTTAGCTTCACGCAGTTTTTCTTTCACAATCTCCTGTTTTACTGCCCATTCTGTCCCAGTTTTTAGAGTAATCAAGGTTCCTCCGTTAGACACCCATGCTTTAAGTTTCTGAGTTGAAGGTTTGTCCAAAGCAGCATAGTTTCCTCCAACCAATACAATCGTATTATAACGGTTGATATTCAAACGAGCAAAATTATAAACTTCTACTTTCGTAATCGGCATTCCAATTTTTGTATCCAATAAATGCCAAACTTCGCCAGCTTCTGATGCCGTTACGCCGCCACCAACAAGCATCATTGCTTGTGGTTTCTTGACGGCCTGAAAACTATTGCTTCCTAAATCAATCCCCGTTGTGCTAAATCCTGTCGAAACTGACTCAATTGTTACGCCCGTACTTTGAGATATTTGCTTCAATTTCTGGAATAATTCTTCCGAGTTTAGTTGTTGCTTTTGAACCGAAACCAACAAGGTACCATGACCGTATTCTTTACCCCCGATACTAAATTTTTTGAAAGATGTTTTTGTAAGTATTTGATTATTAAGTAATTGGTTAAGAGCTTTTGGTGCATAGTAATCTGTCCAATCAATCAAATACGCATATTCACTTTTGATGATTGGGGCAGGAGTAGGCTTTAAATCTGTTTTTGTTATTCGTGCACCTTTTTGAAAAGAACCTTTTAACTCAGTATGTGGAAGTCCATAAGCCAAAGCTAAATTCCAAGCTGAAGCGTCATAAAACAAGCTATCGGCGAAAGTTGTTGGACGGTCAAAAATCGAACGAACCATCAAAAACTGAGGCTGTGCTGATGGAATCACAACCGCTTTCCCTTTTTTGAAAGTAGAGCCATTTTCTGTAACATCATCGGTTAAATGATAAAATTCGATATTATGTTGTAGCAATAGATCCCAAAAAGCACGATTACGACTTTGGTCATTTGCATCACCAATAAGATATGCTTTGGTTGCAAATTTTTGCCCTTGGGCAATTGTTTCTGAAAAGAAATTACGCTGATGTTTCAAAAGATTCTCTTTCTCAACCAATGATGCACGCACGGTCGCCAAAGCATTAACGAGTTGGTTTCTGACGGTAAATCCAAAAGTTAAGTCTCCATTTTGACTTTCTTGTAAGTGTCCACGAGAACTTGCTTGCTCAAACAATAGCCCCAATCCACCTTCCATATCGGGGTAGCTCGACCCATAGCCTGGATAGAAATTATCAAATGATTCTTTAGTATAATACAAAGACCCTATTTCATTCATGGCTTGTTCAAAATACTTGGCAAATTTGCTATTTAAATCACGATAAACTGATTTTGGCACAAGAGGATTTTCGGCATTTTCTTTGGTTGGCTCAAAGAAATGTGAAGCATTTGTGCCCATTTCGTGAAAATCTGTTACAACATTAGGCAACCATTGATGATAAAATGCCAAGCGATTTCGGCTTTCAACATTTACTGCCAAATACCAATCACGGTTTAAGTCAAACCAATAATGATTAGTTCGTCCACCGGGCCAAACTTCGTTGTGTTCACGGTCGTTAGCATCGGCTACCATAGGCTGGCCTTTGTGCATATTTGCCCAGTGGGTGTGGCGGTCACGGCCATCGGGATTTATTACTGGTTCCATCAAAATAACGGCATCTTTTAGCCATCCAAGTGCTTCAGGGTCTTCAGTTGCAGTCAAATAATAAGCAGTCAGAACAGAAGCCTCGCCACCCGAAGGTTCATTGCCGTGTACATTATAGCCCAGCCAAATAATTGCAGGTGCTTTTTTTGTATCGGGCATAGGTTTAATTGGGTCGGTGATTGTCAAATGTTCTTTTCGGATTTCCTCTAAACGTTTAATGTTTTCAGGACTAGAAATAGTTACGATGATCTGCTCACGATGCTCATTGGTTTCGCCAATTTTCTGAACTGTTACTCGGTCAGATACTCGGTCGAGTTCATGCATGTACTCAACTAGCTTATCATGGCGAGTATGGTGCGAACCGACAGCATATCCTAAAAACTGCTCTGGAGTTGGAATTGCAGGATTAAGCTGTTTTTTAGGAAAAAAATAATCATTTTGTGAGAAAGAAATGGCAGAAATTCCAAGGCAGTAAACAAATGTTACAATTTTCTTCACGGTGATTTTAGGGTTAAGTTTGAGATGCTTTAAAGTTAAGAAAAAAGGCTAATATTTTGGTGGTCCTTAATAAAAGTTTGGTGTTTATTCTTGAATATTTTTCAATAATCTATATTTCTCTGGTTTTGAGCCAGTTCGTTCGATTAAGCCCCTTGCCTCCAAATCAAGTTTCACGGTTTCACCGTACCATTGGATTCCACCCTCAAAAGTATCTTTTATATTTTCATAAATAGCCTCCATCAGTTCGGTATGAGTTGACTCTGCCTTGCTTAAAATAGATAGGATATTCTCTTTTATAAGCTCATATTTTTCCAAGGAAATACGTTTGTTAGTTTTTCCTGCTTTTGGGTGAAGTGTTTGAATTTGTTCGCTTTTCATTTTTAAAAATTAAAAATCAATCTTTTTTATCAAAATACATTTATTCCTTCAAAACATAAATAGCATCTAAATTTCGGCCAAAACCATCATAATCTAGGCCATAACCAACCACAAATTTATTTCCAATCTCAAATCCAACGTAATCGAGTTTTAAGGGAACTTTCAACGATTTAGGTTTGAAAAGCATTGTCATGATTTTTATTGAAGCAGGTTTTTGCGATGCCAATTGTCCCAAAATCTCTTGCATTGTCATTCCCGTATCTACAATATCCTCGACGATTATAATATCACGGCTCTGAATTTCTTCTTTTAAACCCAAAATCTGCTTTAATTTGCCAGTTGATTCGGTGTTTTGGTAAGACGAAACTCTAATAAATGTTATTTCACATTCAATATCAATGGATTTGAAAAGGTCTGCCAAAAACATAAACGAACCATTCAAAACCCCAATCAATAGTGGATTTTTTCCTGCATAATCTTTGTTAACTTCTTGAGCAAGTATTTTTATACGTTCTTGAAGAGTTGTTGAATCAATAAATGGTATAAAATATTTATCCTTGACTTGTTTCATTTCGGTGATAATTTTGTTTTTGACGCAATTTAAGAAAATGATTTGACTTTTTTTTGAAGGGCTGATTGAAGTCATCACTGGGCGACATTCTCTTTGAGGAGGACACCCAGTCCTATGACTTCCTTTTGAAAATTTAAAAATAATTTTAAGAAAATTTTAAGTTTATATAATTTGGAAACCAAAAAGGCGTTAATGTTGCATAAAAGCTATTTTATGAAAATCGTGCAAGAGGTATTAATGAAGATAAGTAGTAGAAGTTTGTTCGTTCTGTTGTTGTTGAGCCAAGTTACAAAGGCTCAATTTTCGTGGTTTGGTGGAAGTACAAAAAAGAAACAACATGAAGTTTTGTTGGCTAACCGAGCGATTCAGATTGAGACTACGCAGGCTATCAATAATATGTATAATTTTAAATATGATGCCGCCGAGCGTGATTTTAAATGGTTAACCGCTAAATACCCCGAGCATCCGATTGGATTTTTCTTGTTGGGGCTAAACGAATGGTGGAAAATCGTTCCTGATACGAAAGACGAATCGCACGATGATAAATTTATTGCAAACATGGACAGAGCCATTGATTTGGCCGACGAAATGCTTGACGACGATGATGGCGATAAGGAAGCAGCCTTTTTTCAAGCAGCGGCTTACGCTTTCAAAGGGCGTCTGCACTCAGAGCGAGGGAGTTGGATAAAAGCAGCATGGGATGGCAAACAAGCCATGAAATATTTGGATAAATGCCGTGGTTTTGGCGATTTCAGTCCAGAATTGGCTATTGGTGACGGGTTATATAACTATTATTCAAAATGGATTCCAGAAAATTATCCATCGCTCAAGCCGATGATGATTTTCTTTCATAAAGGTGTTAAAGCACAGGGAATCAAGCAGTTAGAGTATGTGGCATCCAATGCTTTTTATACCCGAATGGAGGCAAAATACTTTTTAATGCAAATTTATTCTATGGAAAATCAGCATCAAAAGGCCTACTATGAAGCTGTTCAGATGCACGCCATGTATCCCGATAATTCGTTTTTTCATCGGTATGCAGCTCGAACGGCTTTCATGCTTGGAAAATCTGAGGAAGCTGAAAAATTGGCCGAAGAATTATTAGCCAATGTGAACTTAGGCAAATATGGTTATGAAAGCACCGCAGGGCGTTATGCGGCTTATATTATGGGTTATATCAACTATAATTATAAACGAGACTTGCCCAAAGCCAAAGAATATTATCAAAAAACCATTGATTATGCTATACAAAATAAATCAAAAGATTCGGGTTATTTTCTTGGTGCAAACCTTACATTGGGTAAAATTGCGAGTTCGGAGAAAGATTATGTAAATGCAATTCAATACTTCAATATAGTAACAAACAATAGTGATAAAAAACTGGAAACCCATAAAGAAGCTAAGAAACTAATTGAGGACACAAAAAAGTTGATGAAGACCGATAAAAAAAAGAAATAATAAGTTTATAGAGATAAAGGTACTTTCAGCGTATTTTTGGGTAAAATTTTACGAAATATGTTCAAAAAGGTATTTAAACTAACTTTACTCATTTATTTCATTTTAACCCTCCCATTTGGAAAGGGTTCAATGAGTTTTCTTCAAGCCCAAACCATCACTCGTGGGCCATATTTACAGCAATTAGGTCAGAATAGTGTCATTATTCGTTGGCGTACTAATGTGCCAGCTAGCAGTAGAATTAGTTTCATTAGTGAAGAGGATGATAAAAAAGCAGTTCCGATAGCAGATTCTGTCGGAAATTCAGCTCCTAAAATTGACCATATAATTCAGTTATCTGGTTTAAAACCAAATACAAAATACCTTTATTCTGTTGCAACAAACGACAAAACTTTATCTATAAATAAAGACTATTATTTTATCACAGCTCCATCTCCAATCGACAATCGTCCGATAAATATTTGGGCAATGGGAGATTTTGGTGATGACTCGAAGGAAAAATATATAAAAAATCAAACGGCCGTGAAAGAGCAATATCTCAAAAATAAATCAAACCATACCGATTTATGGCTTTGGTTGGGTGATAATGCCTATTGTTGCGGAACTGATGTTGAGTATCAACGTCAAGTTTTTGATTTTTATGGTAGTAAAATTCTTGGGAATACTCCTTTTTTTCCAGTGCCTGGCAACCACGAATATTATGAAACTGCAACTGCTCAAGTCGATAAGAAAATTAATTATTTCAATATTATTAATGTACCATCCGACGGAGAAATGGGTGGCTTGGCTTCGCGAACTAAAGAATATTACTCTTATAATTTTGGCAATATTCACTTCATAGCCCTCGATTCTTATGGTTTAGATGAAGGCAAATATAGACTATATAATTCCCAAAGTAGACAAAATAAATGGCTTATTAATGACTTAGAAGCTAATAAAGGTAAATCTCTTTGGACAATTATTACTTTTCACCACCCACCATATACGAAGCGTTCGCATGATTCTGATGGGGAACTTGATTTAGTTGCTTTAAGGGAAGGTTTAGTGCCTATTTTTGATAAATATAAGGTAGATCTGGTCTTAAATGGGCATAGCCATTCATACGAACGTTCACATCTAATGAAAGGCCATACTGGAAAATCTTTTACCTTCAACGATTATATACATCCTACTCAATGGGCTAATGGAAAATATGAAAAGAAAGCTGACTCTCGACCATATATCAACAAAGATGAAGGTACAATTTATTGCGTAGTGGGTTCAGCTGGTCGCCTTGATTGGAATGGCGATCCAAATCCTCATCCAAGTTCTGTATATTCCAATATTTCGATAGGTGGTTCGCTGCTTTTTACTATCAATGATAACCGTCTTGATGCCCGATGGGTAGCCACCGATGGCGTAATTCGAGATAATTTTACAGTTTTTAAGAATGTCAATAAAACTGAGAAAAAAACCATCGAATACGGTCAAAATTTGCGTTTGATCTCTTCTTGGAAAGGCTCTCATTTATGGTCGAATGGGGTTAATAATAAAGATTTTATTGATTTTTCTCCTCGAAAAGATACGCTTATTTCGGTGATAGATTCTTTGGGCTTTCTAAAAGATAATTTTCAAATTTCGGTTTTACCTCAACCAATTGTACATACCGAATTTCCAGAAAATATGCAATTATGTATCAAAAATAGTGTAAATGTGCCATTTTTAGTAAAAAATACGCAAATTGATAAATGGGAATACCAACTCGAACTATCCGATGCCAATGGTTCGTTTACAAAACCTATGATACTGGGAAAAGCAAATAAAAGTCCGTTTCAAATAATTTTGTCTGATGCTTTACCAGAAGGAAAAAATTACCGCTTTAGAGTAAGAGCCATTGTAGATTATTTCGAGGAAATTCCAAGTAAAAGTTTTTCAATTAGCACGCCAGCTTTAGTAGGTTTTATAGGCAATAAAGTTATGCCTTTTGATACTACACTTACCCTAAATTTAAGATTTTCAGGAACTCCACCATTTACTTATAAAATTAGTTCTTTACCTGAAACTACGACGTCGTTAAAAGATATTAGTTTAAAGGTAAAGCCCACAGTAGCCACTACTTATACCATTGAAAAAGTGAGTAATCAATGTGGAGTTGGTATGATTTTGCCAGATAATAGTGTTAGTGTATTAACACCCTTAGGCAATGAGGAATCCTCTGAAAAAGTTAGTATTTTCCCTAATCCAACTTCTGATGAAATCACGATTGAGAATCATAGAGCCAAACCAATTATCGGAACGCTAACTATTAAAGATGCAAGGGGAAAACAAGTACTACAAAAAAATATCTCATTTAATCAAAAAGAGAAAGTTTCATTAAACGATTTATCTCCAGGTATATATATAATCACTATTAAGTCTCCAAGCCTGATATTCAGCAAGAAAATCATTAAAAATTGATTTATAAACTTCATTAAAAAAGCTCTAAAATTATTCATTTTAAAGCTTTTTTTGGTATGTATTTGAAGTTTCCGTTGATTGAAACCAGTACCAACATAATCTCAATCAAGGTACAGGTAAAACCTGTGTATCTTTGAAAGTAGAGAGAATCACCATCGTTTGAGTACTTGCTACCTCTTCAATCTCATTGATTGTTTCCATGATAAGTTTTTGATAAGAATTTATATCTTTTGCAATAACTTTCAGTAAAAAATCGCATGAACCAGTTACGTGATGACATTCGATGATTTCTGGTACTGTAGAAATTTTTTCAACAAAAGCTTCACTTACTGCTTTTCTATGTCCTGCAAGTGATACTTGTACAAAAGTCATAACCCCAAGACCTACTTTTTCTCTATCTATTTGAGCGTGGTAACTTTTAATTATACCCGATGTTTCTAATTTTTTTACCCTTTCGAGAGTAGGTGCAGGGGATAAACCGATTTCTTTTGAAAGTTGAGCGTTGGTAATTTTGCCATTACTTTGAAGTATTTCCAGAAGGCTGTGGTCTATCTGGTCAAGTTTGTTGATACTCATTGGGAGTAATTGTTTGTTGGAAGTGCAATATATAATTTGGTGTAAAGTTACTGCATTTTTGAATAAATCAATTATAAATTCTGAAAATTAAAAGTAAAGTAATCTTATTTTGGGAAAATTGGCGAAAGCAGAATTAAGTTTTATTATCGTTTTGAAACTTTATTATATGAAATACTTCGCTGACGACTACATTTATGTCTAAAATCATCTATAAGCGATTTGGCTAAATGTTTAGTATTTCGACCTTGCACACGCTCTCTCCACATTCGCCATGACGAAGGTTTCATTTCTCTTCGCATCAATTCTATTACCTCTTGTTCTTTCAAACCAAATTGTATTTCAATCGCCTCAAATGGCGTTCGGTCTTCCCAAGCCATTTCTACAATTCTATCTTTGTCAATGTCGATTAAGGCTTTATATTTTTCTTTTGAATTCATAAAAATCAGGCATATTTTAATTATTACTAACAAAAGCTAAACCAGATTGTTTTATGAATGAGAGTTTAATTATTGAAATTTAGAATTGTAGTTCCAAGAAATGAAAGGAGTAAAAAAAGAAAATCTTCCATCAAAAATGTGTATTACTTGTGGAAGACCATTTGCATGGCGAAAAAAGTGGGAGAAAGTATGGGACGAAGTTAAATATTGTAGTGATGCTTGCCGAAGAGGTAAAAACGTATTAAAGTAATTCGACAGAAGGATTCCAAAAATGGTTTTTAAAATCAATAATTTGGTTTTTTTCAATATTAATCCCTTCATTTTCTAGTAATTCTTGCATTAAATTGCCTCCAAAATGATGTTTCCCAGTCAGTAAACCATTTCTGTTCACAACTCGATGAGCAGGAATATCAAGCATTCCGTGGCATGCATTCATTGCCCAACCGACCATTCTTGCTCCACCACCGCCAAGATATTTCGCTATTGCACCATAGCTCGTTACACGACCCGATGGAATAAGTCGAACAACATCATAAATATCATCAAACCTATTCTCAGCCATTTTTAATTGTTTATATTTATATCAATAAGTAGCTCAAGATAGCTTATATTACTTGCCAATGTTACTTAACATCCAATAACTGATATTTTAGACAAATTTCCCCTTTAGGGTTTTGGGGTAATTTCCTTTTCAAGTTGGGCATACCATTCTTCACCATAAGCTCTGACAAGAGGTTCTTTCAAGAATTTATAGACAGGCACACCTAGTTTTTCTCCTAACGAACAAGCATCACTGCATATCGACCAACGGTCATAGTTGAGAGCGTGGTAGCTTTCGTATTTAGTGATACGTATTGGATATAGGTGGCAAGAAATCGGTTTTTTCCAAGTAATTTTTCCGTCAAGATAAGCCTGTTCTATTCCGCACTTCAATATCTTGTTTTCGTCATATATCGAATAAGCACATTCTTTATCTCCAATGGTGGTTGTCGAAAAATCATCTTCCCAATCTTTGATATATTTACCTTGCTCTTCGATGGCTTTAATTCCTTCGGGCGAAAGATAGGGTTTTACATGCTCAAAAACTTCTTCTAAAATCGCGAGTTCTGCTTCATCTAGTGGAGCTCCCAAATCACCTTCCACGCAACAAGCACCTTTACACTTTTCTAAATCACAGACAAACATTTTGTCAGCAACATCATCACTAATACAGGTATTATCTATTAAAATCATTTTATTTCTTCTTTAATAAAAACCTGTTAAGAATGAAAAAGTTGTGGCTTTACAGGTTTGAAAAATATTTATGAGTTCAGCATACTTAAAAAAACAAATAATTGAAGTTTTCTTAAAGTGTACTATCAACTATTGTTTTATGATCAATTTTTGTCCAAGTTTTGCATTTTGGTCACTCATATTATTCCATTCTTGGATTTGATTTATTGTAACTTTATAACTCTTCGAAATACTATATAGAGTTTCACCCTTTTTTACAACATGCGAAGTCGTTGAAGTCGCAGGTTTAATCGATTTCTTTTCTACAACGGTGTTAGTAGGGCTGTCATTGGATTTTTTTAAAATTAATGTTTGACCAACCTTTATATGTTCGTTTGTCGTGATATTATTCAATTCAGCTAATTCTTTTACCGAAACATTATATTGACGAGCAACACTGTAAAGCGTCTGTCCAATATCAACCTTATGTACACCAGAACTCGATATAGTTGTAGGAGATGGCGTTGCAGTTGTTTTTTCTGGTGCAGTTTTTACGGTAGTCGGTATTGGGTTAACTGGTGTGTTTTTAACAGCGGCTGGTGGAGTCGGATTTACTGGTGCTTTTTTTGTTTCGGTGGGTAATACATCATCTTTATCCGAAATTACGATAATATCATCTTCCTCTCTTGAAGGACGATTATTTTTCTTGTCACTTTCCTCATTAATTATACTTTCTGAAATTATAGGTTTTCCTATTGGTTTAGCTAGTTTTTCGGTAGTTTCTGGCTGAATAGCATCTTTTACTAATACCTTTTCTTCTTTTCCATCATACTGCTCTTTGATTGGCACTTTTTCCAATTCTTCGCTATCTTTATTATTTAATAATTTGATTGGCTGGTCTTTAGGACTTTTTTTCTGTAAATAAACAACTCTGCCTTTTTGAATTATTTGCTCGGTTTTCATTCGATTTAAGTGAAGTAAATTTTTCAATCGAATACCATACATTTGTGAAATCTGCCACATTGTTTGTACTGTCAATACTGTATGATTAGGTACAGGCCCTTTCTGGTCTTTTTTCTTCAAATAATAGATTTTACCTTCTTCGACAAATTCTTTATTGGTCATGTCGTTATAGTTAAGAAAATCGTCAATTTTCATTTTGCTGCTTTTTGCCAATGAAGCTACATCATCGCCTGCTTTTGCTAAAATGCCTTTTTTACCGTTGATTTCGTAGAAAATTGGCTCTTCTTCTGAAGCTGTAACAACAGTCAAACGTTTTAAAATCGGGAAATTCGCAGCACTCGAAGCCAATTCATTTTTAAGATTAAGTTTTAATTGAATATCCTCTAAGTTTTCGGTAGGTACTAAAATCGCTACAGAATAATTATTGTCACTTGGAATGGTGTCCGTGAGAAGCCAAGAATTATAATTTTTTAATTCATTAATGTCAGTATTTGTCATTGTGGCAATGTCCCTAAGTGTTTTACCTTTGGTATTTTTGTATTCAACAATCGAAAAACGTGATTCTTTAAGACGATTAATTTTATATTCAAAAGCAATACGGTGGGCAATGGTCTTAAGTAAATAGCGGTCTGTTTGGGCATTAAAATCAACTTCTTTGGCATAAGTCCATTGAGAAGGTACGATTTTGCTGATGCCAGATGCTCCGAGAGAGTAAGAAAAAAGTGAAGAAATCCAGTTTCTATAAATCAGATTATTGCGTTTTATGTATAACGCCGCACCTCTGGTTGAGGCATAAATATTTTTACGTTCATCGATTTCTTTGTCCACTCGTAAGCCAACTTCTTGGGCTGCTGCGAGTTTCATTTGCCAAAAACCAACAGCATTTGAGGTAGAAATCGCATCGGGGAGGAGTGAACTTTCTGAAACTGCAATATATTTAAAATCTTCGGGTACTTCTTCTTTTTCAAGAATGCTTTCAATAATTGGAAAATACCATTGGATTCTTTCGAGTTTATCAATTAAATACTTGTTTTCAGGAGTAAGTAAAGTGTTTACCTCATTCTGAACAAGTTTTTGAGCATCTGCGTCGAGATTTACGGTAATGCCCGCAAACTCCAACTTTTTAGGGACGTCTGGAAGAATTACCTGCTGGGCAAAGACTCCTTGAATTCTTATAAGAAAAAGGAGTAAAGAAGCTATTTTATTCATTTTATTAGGTTAAATATGGGTTCTATTATAAAGGTTATTTGTTAGGTATAAACTCGTTATTGGGACACTGGTCAGTATTTGAAGATATAAAAACTAATAACAAGCAATCGCACGGACGGTTCCGTAATTTCACAGTAACGAATCACCGTTTTCTTACCACAATTAGGCCGTCTCTAATTGGTAATAATATGTTTTCAGTGCGTGGGTCTTCGTGTAATTTTTTGTTAAATGCCCTAATAGAAACTGTATCTTTATCTTTTTTACTTGGGTCGAATACTTTTCCACTCCACAAAACATTATCCGATATAATATAACCTCCTTGATTTACTTTATCGAATACTAAATCATAGTATTTATGGTAATTGAGTTTATCAGCATCAATAAATACCAAATCGAAGGTTTGGGTGAGTGTTGGTATGATTTCAATAGCATTGCCAATGCGAAAATCTATTTTATTTTTGAGTGACGATTGATTGAAAAAGCCTCTAACAAATTCTTCGAGTTCCTCATTTACATCAATGGTCAGTAACTTCCCATTTTCTTGTAGCCCTTCTGCCAAACATAAGGCTGAATATCCTGTAAAAGTGCCAATCTCAAGGATATTTTTCGGTCGAATCATCTGCGAAAGCATTGATAAGAAACGACCTTGAAAATGACCAGATAACATTCTAGGTTGTAAGACTTTGGCGTGGGTTTCTCGGTTTAATTTATTGAGAATCTCATTTTCTGTCGAGGTATGGCCAACACAATACTCATCAAGTTCTTTACTAATAAACTCCATTTTATCCTACACTGATTTGTTTTCTGGGAAGCTAAACGCTTATTTAGATACAAAATTAAAATATTTTTAATAAATCCTAACAAAGTAGGTTATTTATTTTGAAGTAATTAAAATTATTAATAAAACTATATTTTCAATAAATAATGAAAATACATTCTTTTAATTCAAAAAAAAAGTTAGCCGTCGCCCAGCAAATGTCGCCCAGCGAATGTCGCCCAGCAAAGGCTTCCTTGAAACAAATCCTAAAAATTGAATTCAGACTTTATTAGATTTTGCTCTTAAACTAAAATCGGCCAACACTAAAGCAGCCATTGCTTCTACAATCGGTACTGCACGTGGTAATACGCAAGGGTCGTGGCGGCCTTTACCAGAAACTATCACTTTTTCACCTTCGGCATTAACACTTTCTTGGTCTTGCATAATTGTAGCTACTGGCTTGAAAGCTACTTTGAAATAAATATCTTCACCATTAGAAATTCCACCTTGAATTCCACCAGATAGGTTGGTTTTGGTGTGTACTTTGCCATCTTCGGCAAGAAAAAATTCATCATTATGTTCCGAACCGAATAATTCAACACCCTCAAAACCGCTACCGTATTCAAAACCTTTTACGGCATTTATTCCCAACATTGCTTTACCGAGTTCGGCATGAAGTTTATCAAAAACTGGCTCGCCCCAACCTACAGGCACACCTTTGATTACACAGGTGATAATTCCCCCGATTGAGTCACCTTTTTTGCGAATATTATCAATATAATCAAACATTTTTTGGGCCATTTCCTCGTCAGGACAACGCACGGCATTATCATCTGTTTTTGAAAGGTCAAGTTCCCAATATTGTTTATCAAGTTTTAGCTTTCCAACTTGTGTTACGTAGGCATGAATGGTAATATTATTGGTTGAAAGTAGCGTTTTTGCCAATGCTCCAGCAGCCACGCGAG